>JAGDAG010000145.1 GCA_017959625.1 Abditibacteriota bacterium
CCCGCCAAACGCGTCATCCGAAACGGCGCCGGTCTTTTTGCATAGCCGCAAATAAAAAAGGCATCCCGAAGGATGCCTTTTTTTTCGGTCAAAAGAGCGCGCGTCAGAAATCCTGCTTATAGGTCTCCCGTATATAGTTTTCTATTCCTTTGGCGGCCCGTCTGCCCGCTCCCATGGCGGAGATCACCGTGGCTTCGCCGGTGACCACGTCGCCCCCGGCAAATATGCCCGGTATATTGGTCATACACGTCTCCGGATCCGTCACGATGCCTCCCCACCGGGTCATCTTCAGGCCTCTGGTGGTAGTGCGTATCAGAGGGTTGGGGTTCTGCCCCAGCGCCACCACGGCGCAGTCGGCTTCTATGGTTTCGAAGGCTCCCTCCACCGGCACCGGGCGGGGCCTGCCGGAGCTGTCCGGCTCCCCCGGCTCCATCACGGCGCAGCGCACTCCTTCAAGGGCGTCTTCTCCCAGAAATTCCGCCGGGTTCCGCAGAAAAACAAACTTCACTCCTTCTTCCTCGGCGTTTTCTATCTCTTCTTTTCTGGCGGGCATATCTTCGCGGCTGCGGCGGTAAACCACCGTCACTTTTTCCGCTCCGGTGCGCAGGGCGCAGCGGGCGCAGTCCATGGCCGTATTGCCGGCGCCGATTATCACCACCCTGCGGGCGGAGGGGAAGGGAGTGAGATAATCGTCTCTGAAGGCGCGCATAAGATTGATGCGGGTGAGCCATTCATTGCCGGAAAACACTCCGGAAAGGTTTTCTCCCTTTATGCCCAGAAGCTTGGGGGTGCCGGAGCCCGTGCCCAGATAAACGGCGTCGAAGCCTTCGTCAAAAAGAGACATCACGCCGGCGGATTTGCCTATGACGGCGTCTTTGATTATTTTTACCCCCAGAGCCTTTATGTAATCTATTTCCCTGTCCATCACGTCTCTGGGCAGCCGGAATTCCGGGATGCCGTACCGCAGCACGCCGCCGGTTTTGTGCAGGGCCTCAAAAACCGTCACCTTGTAGCCCAGGGGCGCCAGGGTCCCCGCCACCGTGAGCCCGGAGGGGCCGGAGCCTACCACAGCCACGTGGTATTTTCCCAAAGAGTGGTGTTTCGGCTTGTGCAGCACGGCGCAGGCATTCTCGCTTTCCCAGTCTGCCACAAACCTTTCCAGCCTGCCTATGGCTACGGCGGCGCCTTTTGCCCCCAGCACGCAGTGCTTCTGGCACTGGTTCTCCTGAGGGCACACCCGGCCGCATACCGCCGGCAGCGAGTTTGTTTTCTTGATGATGAACGAGGCCTCTACGTAGCTTTTTTCTTTTATTTTGCGGATAAAGCCCGGTATATCCACCCCCACGGGGCAGCCCTTCACGCAGCTTGGGTTTTTGCAGCCCAGGCATCTGCCGGCTTCCTGCTCTGCCATTTCTTCGGTGTAGCCCAGGGCCACCTCTTTGAAATTATGTATCCTTTTTTCCGGCGCCTGCCTGGGCATGGGTGTCTGCTGTGTCATTTTACTGTCCTGTCAGGGCGATATCCCTCTGCCGCTTTTCCTCTTCAAAATAGAAGGCCTTTCTTTTCTTCAGTTCGTCCCAGTCCACCAGATGGGCGTCGAATTCCGGACCGTCCACGCAGGTATAGCGCGCTTCGCCGCCTACGGTGACGCGGCAGCCTCCGCACATGCCGGTGCCGTCTATCATTATGGGGTCCAGGCTTGCCACGGTGGGTATGGAATACTGTTTTGTAAGGTCGCTCACCGCTTTCATCATGGGCAGGGGCCCTATGCACAGCACCCTCTGAAAGGCTGTCTTCTCCAAAAGCTCCCGCAGGGCGTCGGTGACGAAGCCCTTTTTGCCGGAGGAGCCGTCGTCGGTGATGAGCACCAGTTCGTCGGCAAATCCCCTCAGCTCGTCGGTAAGGATGAAAAGGTCTTTGTTCCTGGCGCCCACTATCACGGTCACGTGGTTCCCCGAGGCCTTCAGGGCCCTGGCGACGGGATAGGCGATGGCCGTCCCCACGCCGCCGCCGATCACCGCTACGCGGCCGAATCTCTCTATGACGCTGGGCTGGCCCATAGGGCCCGCCACCGACATTATCTCTTCGCCGGCGTTCATACGGGAAAGCTCTATGGTGCTGCGGCCCACTGCCTGGAAAATGATGCTCACCGAACCCCGCTGGGGGAATATATCGCTGATGGTAAGGGGGATGCGCTCTGCCTTTTCGTTTTGGCAGACCACCACGAACTGCCCGGGAAGGGCGCTGGCGGCCACAAGGGGAGCGTAAACCTCCATTTCGGTTATGGTGTCGGATATCTGTTTTTTTGCAAGGATCACGCTGTGAAGCTTTTTGGGCGTGGCGTCCGCAAGACGGCACCTGCTGCCGTCGGGATGAACTATCATAAAAAAACTCCGGTGGGGGCGGCTTGACGCCGCCGAATGGTAACTAAATATATATTACTATAAAACGCCTTGTTTTTGCAAG
>JAGDAG010000146.1 GCA_017959625.1 Abditibacteriota bacterium
ACGAAAGCCCCGAACACACCACCTTCAGCTCCGGCACCCGTTTTTTCAGAAGGGCCGTGCCCCTGAGAATGCGGGAGGTGCTGACGAGAGGGTGCTCCTCCGGTTCGTAGCCTCCTTTGAAGAAGGGCCTGTTGACGTGGGGGATCACGTAGGGGTTACCCATGGTTATGTTTACAAGCTCCATGCCGAAGGAAGCCAGCTTCTTCAGCACCCACACGGGTTCGTCGGGGGCGAAGTCAAGGCTTCCGTCTTCGGGCACCCCGAAGCCCCAGGGGTAGGGCAGCCCGTCCCAGGCGTTTATCCTGGCGGTGATTATAAAATCGCCGGCGTTCTGCAGCGCCCCTTCCGACGCCTCCAGCAAAAGCCGGCTGCGGTTTTCCAGGCTTCCTCCGTAGCGCCCCTTGCGGGTGTGGGCGCCCATGAGCTCGCTCAGAAGATAGCCGTGGCAGCACTTTATGTCCGCCCCGTCGAAGCCTGCCTTTTCCGCCAGGCCCGCCGCCTCTACCAGAGCGTCCCGCACCCTGTCCAGGTATTCGTCCGAAACGATCCTGTCCGGGGAAAGGGGCTCATCCTTTTCTATGGCGGGGTTGTTGGCCGCCACCAAAGGCTCCGGATACCCATTCGGCTTGGAATAACGCCCCGAAGGGGTGAGCTGCAGGATGACTACAGGCTCGGCGCCGTTTTTCTCCTCGCCGGCTTTTTTGATCTCTTCCACGGTGCGTTTGTAGGCGTCCAGGTTGTTTTTGTCTATATAAAGCTGAAAAGTGTTTGCTTTTGCCTCGGGTAAAACGGCGGTGGCTTCCAGCCAAACGAGCCCCGAACCTCCCCCGGCAAAGCCCCGGTAGTGGCGGAGGGTGATCTCGTCGGGAGTGTTGTCCTTAAGAGCGCTGCAGCTTTCCATGGGCTGGCAGCAGAACCTGTTGGGGATGGTGCGGGAGCCTACGGCAAGGGGCGAGGCCAGTATCTGCAGGTCTTCCGAAAACGGAAGGCCGGCCTGAAGAGCCTCGTTCTGTTCTTTAAAATCGCGGATGTTTTTATAAACTGTCCTTTTCATTATGCTTTGTCCTTTATGGTAAAAGTTATTTCAAACCGTTTTTCCCCGGGCTTGAGGGGGACGTCGATGAGATATACCTTTATATCCTTCCCTTCCGGCGCGCCGGCGTGGGGGCGATGGGTCCTTTCGGAAATGCTGCATCCCGGGGCTTTTGCCGAAAGGCGCCCTATGGAGAGGACCCCGTTCTCATAACACGGCTTTACAAGAGAGACAAACCTTTCCACGGCCGTTTTGAAGCTGCCTTCATAAACGTCCGTCACAGTCACGCTCTCGTCCGTCCAGCGAAAGGCGCGTTTGAGCCCTTTCAGCTGTTCAAGGCCGTAGGCGCCGGCCATTTCTATCTCCGCGCTGCAGCCTCCTCTGTATTCCAGAGTCCCCGCGTATTCTCTGCCGGGCTTCTGGAAACAGCCGTCTATCACCGGCACGGAATGCCCTTCGGAGGAGTTGCACAGATAATCGGTGTATCTGGTGTCTGCCCGGAAATACTGAAGGGTGTAGGTAGCGCTGCCTATATCGCATAAAAGCTGGCCCTCGTCGGCGGAAATGATAAAGTGCCCGACGTCATTGTGGTTGTGGGGCTCGTCGTTGAAGCCGGCCTTAAGGGCAAGAGAGTAGCCTTTTTTGTTTATTATCAGCTGGCCGCCCTCTTTGAAATAATGGTCCTCGAGAACGAGGGGAGCGGCCTTGCGGTTTGGCCGGGCGTACAACAACGCCCTCAGGCGCTCCATCCAGCGGCCGCCGAAGGTCCGGTATTCTTCGGGCAGCAGCGGCGCTTCCAGCTTGTCGTGGATATACTGGGCCAGATCTTCGGTGATGAGCACCCGGGGCATGGCGTCCGAAAAGGTCACCTCTCCGCCGTGTATGCAGCACTTCGGCGCGAACTCCGCAACCCTTTTTACCTTGGGATCGTCAAAAAGATCTGTTTTTCCTTCGGTATATTTCGAGAGGGCGTCCGCGTAATACACAAACCTTCCGAAGCCGTACTGCCAGTAACCCAGCCCCTCCAGGCAGCTGCCGTCTTCGGGAAAGCCTTCCATAAAGCATTCCATGGCCCTGTTGAAGCGGGGTATGTTTTCTTCGAAGAGCGAAGGCTCGGAAAACAGCATCGCTATGGCCATCTGGGAGATGCAGACGGCAGTCCAGTTCATCTTCATCTTTTCCCACGGGTAGGTGTTTTCGGCAAAGGGCTTAAAAAGCTTTTCCTCAAGGTTTGCCTTTACCAGAGCCCTGACGTCCGGGTCTATCCTGTCTCCCAGGTACCAGCATATCTCCGAAAGCGCGGCGCCTGTCTCGGTACAGAACAGATCCACGTATTTGTCTCTTGCGATCGGGCTCGCGGTGTGGGCGGGCAATATCCAGTTGTATTCCTCGCACACGTCCCACAGCAGATCGTGAAGAGCGTCGATGTATTCTTTGCTTTCGGGGAAAAGGAGAGCCAGAAGAGCGCTGACGGCAAGAAAGCTCCTTTTTTCAAAATAGGGGACTTCCATGGCGCTGCGGTTGCCGGTCTCGTAAAAGAAACGGCGTTTGGTGTAGGAAACAAAGGGCGCCGGCTTTTGTTTGCAAACGTCGAATTCTGCTTTCAGCTGTGATATCCAGCTTTTGAAGGCAGGATCTTCGCTTTTGTTTTTCCAGAAGACCGGCTGCCGGTATTTTTCAAACTGCATTTTTCCCTCCGTATCTTTCATATAAAACCATTATAGCACATATGAGAGTTTCCCGCAACCGGTTGCAAAGGCCGCGGGTTTGTGATATATTTAATGTGAGATTTTTAAAGAAAGCGCCGTTATCACAGGGCTCCGGAGCAGCCGGAGACAGGCGCCCCGGAGAAAATTATGAGGTTTACCGCAATTCTTTTTTGTTTGTTTGCCCTCGCCGTTTCCCTTTCGGCAAAGCAGGCCGAAGTCGTGATACGCGAACCTTCCGACTGGATGGCGTACGTATCGTGTCCGTCGGGGCTTTCGTATTCGGTCACGGATTACGGCAGCGTGAGCCTGAACAGGATATTCTGGAAAAACACCGCGCTTCTCGCCGATTTCCGGCTGCCCCGGGAGGGGGAGTTCAACAGGCTTTCCTTTGAATACACTTCCGCAGGCCCCCTGCGTATGACGGCGACCTATCTGACGGAGGGGGCCCCCGTTTCCGACGAGGTCTTTCTGGAGGCCGGCAGCAAAACCTTTTCGTTTCTTATAAAGGGGTGGGACAAAGGCAAAAAAGCCGCAAGCCTCCGCTCCGTGGCCCTCAGCCCCCTGAAAGGCTCCGGCGAGGCGGTGATACGAGACGTAAAAACAGAGACCGTCCCCCTTCCGGACGGGGACACCTGCTACATCTCCAACGGCAGCCTGAAGGTGGGCGTAAAGCTTTTGTGGGGAGGCGGCGTCAGTTATTTTGAAGACCGCCGCTGCAGGATAGAAGGGCTCTCGAATCTGATAAACCGGGCCGACGAAGGCAGGCTCATACAGCAGTCCTACTACGGCGACAAGGCGGGCCCCGATTATGAGCCCGGGACAGCCTTCGGCGTCCGGTGGACCTACAATCCCGTTCAGGGAGGCGACTCTTTCCGCAACCCGAGCCGCCTTATTGATTTCACAAAAAAAGGCAGCAGCGTTTATATCAAAGCCCAGCCTATGGACTGGGCCCTTGACGGCAGGATAACGCCTTCTTATATGGAGAACACGTATATGCTCAAAGGAAACGTCCTGGAGGTCCGCAACCGCTTTGTGGATTTTTCCGGCATGGAGCATTCCGTCCATAATCAGGAACTTCCCGCCTTCTATACGGTGAGTTACCTCGGCAGGTTCGTTTGCTATCAGGGCGAAAAGCCCTGGACCGGCGACGTTCTTACGGAAAGAGACGGGCTGCCTTTCTGGGGCGGGGGGTACGTTCCGGAGTGTCATTTTGAGATAAGCCCATCCAACACCGAAAGCTGGAGCGCCTGGATGAGCGCCGGCGAGGATTACGGCATAGGGCTTTATACTCCGGGGGTAACTTTGCTGGTTGCCGGCAGGCATATGTACAACGGGTCAAAGGATCCCGCCGACAACGCCACCAATTACACGGCGCCCCTTATCGCTGCGGCCCTGAAGCCGTTCGTTCCTTTGGAATATTCGTATCTCATCACCGCCGGCAGCCTGAAAGATATCAGGAGCCGTTTCTCGGCAAGAAAGGGCTTTGCGGATAATTTCGCAGGCTATAAATTAAGGCGTTATGCTTTTAATTGAGAACTTAAGTATGATATAATATTAGTGTATAAAAAGTTTTTTTAAAGGAGAACCGAATGTCAAATTTCTTTACTTCGGAATCGGTCACGGAAGGCCATCCCGACAAGATGGCCGATCAGATCTCTGACGCCATTCTGGACGACTTCATAAAAATCGACCCTCTGGCCCGCGTGGCGTGCGAGACCATGGTCTCTACCGGCAACGTGTTTCTGGCAGGGGAGATATCTATCAAAGACGGCTACGTGGATATCCCGGGAACAGCCCGCAGCGTGATAAAAGATATCGGCTATGATTCCAAGGAAGCGTGCTTTGACTACAATACCTGCTCGGTGATGACCTCTATCGACGAACAGTCTCCCGATATCGCCGTGGGCGTCGACGGAAAAGAAGATGAAGGAAATCAGGGCGCCGGCGATCAGGGGATGATGTTCGGTTATGCGACAAACGAGACTCCCGAGCTTATGCCTATGCCCATAATGACTGCCCACAAGCTTGCCCGTCAGCTTGCCATGGTGCGCAAAAACAAGGTGCTGCCCTATCGGCTTTTCCCGGACGGCAAGACCCAGGTCACCTGCGAATACGAAGGCAACAGGGTGGTGGCTGTCAGCAAGATTGTTGTCTCCACTCAGCACGAAGAGGATCTGGACCAGAAGCTCCTGAGAAAGGATATCATAGAGAAGGTCATCCGTCCCATAGTCCCGGAGGATATGTTCGACTATTCCCGCGCCGACGCGGATATTTTTGTGAACCCCACCGGCTGCTTTGCCAAAGGCGGCCCTCTTGCCGATACGGGGCTTACCGGGCGGAAGATAATCGTTGACACCTACGGCGGAGCGGCGCGCCACGGCGGCGGCGCTTTTTCGGGCAAGGATCCCACCAAGGTGGACAGATCGGCGGCGTATATGATGCGCTACGTAGCCAAGAACATAGTGGCTGCCGGCCTTGCGGACAAGTGCGAGGTCGAGGTAGGCTACGCCATAGGAAAGGCCGAGCCTATGGGTATCAACGTGGAGACCTTCGGAACGGGCAAGGCAGACGATGAAACCATTGCCGGCATCATCCGCAAGGTGTTCGATCTGACTCCCGCCGGTATAATAAAAACGCTGGACCTGCAGCGTCCCATCTACCGGAAGACCGCCGCTTACGGGCATTTCGGAAGAAACGACGACGATTTTACCTGGGAGAAAACAGATAAGGCGGAAGAGATCAAAAGTCTTTTGTGATAACGTATGGGGTTTTGCGCTGCAAAATCCCTTTTTATTGAGTTAAGGAGAATATAATGCCTCATATCTCGGTGACGATGCACCCCGGGAGGCCCCGGGACTTAAAAGAGCGCCTTGCGCGGCGCCTTAAGGAAGCGCTGATCGCGGAACTGGGCTGCAGCCCCGACGTGGTTTCCGTGTCAATTGGGGAGGTCTCTCCCGACCGCTGGAAGGAGCACGTGGCTTCGTTTCCGGAGGAGGACGTGTTCATAAAGCCCGGAGAAAAACAGCCTTCCGGACAGGCCTGAGTCAGGGGGACGGGACGCGTAACGGAAAACGTATTTTGCGCAATGTCTTTTTCCGGCAATATTTCCTGCGCGGCCCCGCCCCGGACATATATTTACGGAGTTAAAATGGATAAGTTTTTCAAATTATCGCAGAGAGGGACCTCTGTAAGGACCGAATTCCGCGCCGCTCTTGTAACGTTTTTTGCCATGGTATATATCCTGGTGGTGAACGCCGGGATGTTTTCAAACCCTTTCGGCGACGGCTCGGATCCTTTGAGGGTGACCTTCGGAGGAATGTACGTTGCCACAGCCCTGGGCGCCATTGCGGGTTCTCTGTTCATGGGGCTTGCGGCAAATCTGCCGGTGGCCCTGGCCAGCGGAATGGGCCTCAACGCCTTTTTTGTTTACACTATCTGCGTGGGCATGGGCTTCAGCTACGCCAACGCCCTTTTGTTCATATTGTTTGACGGCGTCCTGTTCATCATACTGTCGGCCACGGGGCTGAGAAGAGCCATTTTCTACTGTATCCCCGATTGCATCCGCAGTTCCATAGTGGTGGGCATAGGCTTTATGCTGGCGCTTCTGGGCTTTAAGGGCGGCGGCCTCATCGCCCTGAGCGATTCCACGGGTATCGCAAAGGGCTCCTTCAACGTGATTACGGGAAGCTGGGCCGGGATAATGCCTCTTTTTGTATGCCTTTCGTCCCTCATCCTGGTGGGGATACTTGAAAAGCGGAAGGTAAAGGGCTCGCTGCTTATAGGCATGCTTTTCGGCACCGCGCTTTATTATCTGCTGGGCTTCACCGTTCCGGGCTTTGAAGGCTTCGGCGTTTTCGGAAATATCGAAAGCCCCGCGCAGGCCTTCAGGGATTTTGCAAATATCAACTTTCTGGCGGTATTCAAAGACGGCCTTGATTTCAGCGGCTACGTGGCCGCCCACAGCGCCGCAAGCTTCTGGCTCAATATAATTTGCACCGTGTTTGTTTTCCTTATGCTGGATATGTTCGATACGGTGGGGACCCTTTACGCCACCTGCGACACCTCCGGCCTTACGGACAGCGAAGGCAATATAGAAAATATGGACAAAGCGCTTTTGTCCGACGCCGTCGCTACCGCGGCGGGCGCTTTGTTCGGCACCAATACGGTCACCGCCTATGCCGAATCCACCGCGGGGGTTGGCGCCGGAGGGCGTACCGGCCTGACGTCGGTCTTTGTGGCGGCGCTTTTTGCTGTCGCTTTGTTTTTTGCTCCCCTGGGCTCCGTGATGCCGGGCTGCGCTTCTTCGGTGGCTCTTATTTTTGTGGGCTATATCATGCTGCGGGGAGTCTCGAAGCTGGACTGGAACGACCCGCTGAGCGTCGTGCCTGCCTTCCTCACCATAGCCGTCACCTGTTTTGCCTGCGATATAGCCCTTGGCATCGCATACGGCATGCTGAGCTATACGGGTATGTGCGTTTTTTCCGGCAATGCCAAAAAGCTTAACGGCGGCACGTGGATACTGACTGTTTTGTTTATTTCCATGATGCTGGTTTCATGATGATCTCCGGCAGATCTCTCTGCTTTTGTGTCTTTTTAAATGAGTGTTTTTAACAGGATAATATCGCTTTTTTCAAAAAACGGCGGATCGAACAAAACGGCCGTCGAGATCGAAGAAGGCATCGTGACGGGTTTTACCGGCAGCCCGGAGGTCTTTTTTGTGCAGGAGAACGTGACCGGCTTTGACAAGTATGCGTTCTGCTCCTGCAGTTCCCTCAGGCAGGTGTCTGTCCCCGGCAGCGTTTACGAACTGCCGGAGGGGGTTTTCAGCGCCTGCAGCGCCCTTCAGAGCGTGCGTATGCCGGGAGGGACCCTGAAAAAGATAGGCCCCAGGGCCTTCAGCCGCTGCACCTCTTTGCCCGCTGTGACGGTCCCGGATTCCGTAGCGGAGATCGGAGCAGACGCTTTTTCCGAATGTACCGCGCTGGAAGCGGTGTTGCTCCCGAGATCCCTGAAATATTTGGGAAAACGCGCTTTTTACGGCTGCAGTTCCCTTACCAGGATCGACGTCCCCGACGGGCTGAAGCGCATAGAAGCCGAGACGTTCGGAAACTGCGCGTCCCTGGAGACGGTAGTGATACCGGAGAGTGTCGGGCATATTTCCGCCAATGCTTTTTCGGGCTGCGCAGCCCTGAAGGCCGTGGCGGTCCCCAACCGGTCCGCTAAGATCGAAGCCGGAGCCTTTCCGCCGGGGGTCGCCGTTTCCAGGGACGGAAAAGCCTTCTCAAACAGCGTTCCGGAAAACAGGGATCCCGACGGAAAAAGGCAGGGAAAAAAAGCCCCTGCGCCGGGCCGCTCCTTCAGCGGGAAGGAAAACAGAAGGAAAGCCGGCGCCCCGGACGCTAACCGCCCCGAAGCGGGCGCGGCGGAGGATACCGGCAGTCTGCCGTCTGTCTGCGACGGTCATTTTGCCGGAAACGACAGGATAGTCACCTTCAGGGCAAAGGATTATATAAAGCGTTTGGGCAAAGGAGCCTTCATGGGCTGCAAAAAGCTCAGGACCGTGGATCTCGGACAGGTGGTCAGGATCGAAGACAACGCGTTTAAAGACTGTACGGCGATCACCGTGATCTCGCTGCCGGAGACGTTATCATATCTCGGGCAGGGAGCCTTTACCGGCTGCTCTTCTCTTGAAAAAGCGTCTCTTTCCGCCGGCCTTTCCGTCATCCCAAAGAACGCCTTCAAAAACTGCAGAAATCTCGCCGATCTGTCGATACCCCGGGGGACGGTCAGGATAGAGACCGGAGCCTTCGAGAACTGTACGGCTCTCAGATCGGTGGATATCCCCGATACGGTGCGGGAGGTTTGCCCGGGGGCTTTTGCCGGCTGCCGCAATATCGAAAGAGTCGGCAAACCGGAAGGCCTTGACCTGAGGGACGCTTTCCCCGGCTGCAGGATCGTGGGCATAAATGCCGACCGCAGCATCGGAAAGCTTTCCGTTATAACAGACGACGCCTTTGCGGGCAGGAGCAATTTCAAAACCTTCCGGGTGAAGGACGGAGTGTACCGTATAGGCAAAAGGGCCTTCAGGAACTGCGCGAACCTGACAGAGGTGACGATCCCCGAGGGCGTTGAGGAAATAGACGACGAAGCGTTTGCGGGCTGTCCGGATCTTGAAAAGATAGCGTTGCCGCAATCGGTAAGATATCTCGGCGAGAGGGTCTTTTACGGCTGCGGAAAGCTGAGAGAGGTCACTCTGTCAAAGGGCTGTTTTTCCGTAGGGGCCGCCTGTTTCGCGGGATGCCAAAGCCTTGAAAAGGTCGGTATCCCCGAAGGAGTGGTGGTCCTTGAAGACAGCTGTTTTTCAAGCTGCGTTTCCCTGAAGTCTGTCCGCCTTCCTTCTTCTGTTACCCAGATCAAGGAAAGGGTATTCAAGGGCTGCTCGGCCCTGACGGAGGTCAATCTTGAAAATGCAGACGAGATAGGGTGCAGTGCCTTTGAAAAATGCCAAAGCCTCAGGGAAGCGTCGCTGAACGACTCCATGAACGACGTTAAGGCGTATTGTTTTGCGGGATGCAGCGCTCTCGAAAACGTATCTCTTCCCGCCGGGCTGGTCACGATCTGCTATTCGGCCTTCAGAGACTGTTCGTCTCTCGTGTTCCCCCGGTTTCCCGCCGGCGTAAGAAGAATAGAGAAACTGGCTTTTTCGGGATGCGACGCCTTTACCGATATCAGCCTGCCCCGCAGCGTTTCCGGCGATGCTCCGTTCTGGTTGAAGAAAGGCCTTAGCAATTCCTGTTCGATAAGCGCCAG
>JAGDAG010000147.1 GCA_017959625.1 Abditibacteriota bacterium
CGAGGCCGGCAAGGGTCTCGAACAGAAGCCCGATAAAGCCGTCCTCAAAGGTCTGGGCCTTTTTGTCGCCGGTAACGCTTTCCTGCACGTCCCCGAGATATGCGTAGGCGGAAATGGCGCCTATACTGTCTGCAAAAGAAAGGATCTCCCTCACCGGGGGGCATTCCCCGCCGGCAGGAACAAAGAATTTGTCCATAAAGGAAGACTTGAACACCCCCAGGAGGTCATAGCGGGCGTGAGGGTTGGCTTTGTCGGAAAGGTAGCCCCTGACTTTCGGGGAAAGCGCCAGCCCCAGTTCGTTTTCCAGATACTCCGCAAGCCCTTCTCCCGCGGGGTGCTTTTCCATTATCTTACCGGCAAAGGCATACAAAAGATGCCTTTCGGTGACCGAGCCGCCGTTTTCCGCCTGGGAGATGGGGAGCACGTCGGTATCAAAATCCAGCCTCACCCCGGGAAGCAGCCCCGACAGCCTTTCCGTCATGATCCTGTCCCGCAGAAGGCGTTTTTCCCTGTAGGGCGCAAGATACTCGTCGCAGGCGTCTATCTGCGTGTGGGGGATGCCGTGAAGCGCCATATAGGCCATAGTGGGCTGGTCGGGATTGTTGATGCGTTTCCCTTCCAGGGGAGTGCCGGCAAAGGAAGCCCTCGTTTCAAAACCTATGGTAGTGCGTATGCCCAGCAGCCTGCCTGCCTCGATGAATTCCCTGACGCCGGAAACGGAATCATGATCCATTATGCCGCAGGTGGAAAGCCCTGCCATCCTGGCCATCCAGGCTGCTTTTACGGGCGAATACGGCGAAAACGAATAAATGGTATGGATATGATTGTTTACGTACGCCGGCGACACGGGAGGAAAGGCTGCGGAAGGCAGCGCTTTTTTCAGAGCGTCGAGCCGCTGGCGGGACGAGGGGGCATTCAGGCAGTCTGTCATAACAATCTCCGTTAAAGGTGTCTAATTATATTATACATCTATCCGGCAAAAAGATAAAGCGAAACCCCCGCGGGGGAAAGGCTTTCCGGGATCATTGGCGGGCCGCTTTGTTTCTGTACAGGTCGCTGTCGGCAGCCTTTTTTATATCTTTGACGGATGCCTTTCTGGAGCCGGGGGCCAGGCCCACGGCGGCCGTAAGGGAGTAGCCTATGTTTTCCTTTTTGTTTAAGAGCTGAAGCCTTCTTGCGATATCGTTTTTGATATCGTCCAGCTCTTTTTTCATATCTACGGTGCGGCAGCCCATAATTATAAAGAACTCGTCGCCTCCCTCGCGGTAAGCCTTGGCGTCTCTTCCCTTGCAGGAATCCCTCAGCACCCTTGCAAATCTTATCAGGGCGGAATCCCCCGCGTCGTGGCCGAAGGTATCGTTGATCTTTTTGAAGCCGTCCAGGTCGAAGGCTATGAGCACCCACTTCTTTTTTTCGGAAAGCCTTTTTTCCATATCCTTGTTGAGCCGCCTTCTGTTGTAAAGGCCCGTAAGGCTGTCCTTCTGGATAAAGGAACCCACGGTCTGGAAATAAATGACCATTACCCCCACTGTGAGCCCGATGAGGAGCAAATGGGCCGAAAGAAACATCTGATCAAAAAATGCGGCGCCGTTCACCACGATGATGAAAACAAGGATCCCCGCGTGTTCTTCCCTGTCGGTATAATGATATTTGTCGGCAAAGGCGTACAGAGAGTGGACAGCCAGCATGAGCATAGGGAGATACTCGGCGGCGTACCACAGCAGGTCCAGGGGCCCCATGGCGTAGAGGCCTTCCGGGGTGATGGTCACGAAGCGGCCGGTCCCCATGAAAGCCCAGTATAAAACGGAAACGGCCGTAAACAGGATATGGCAGGCCAGCATGAATCTTTTGGCAATAACGCCTTTGGTCCTGAAGGTGGCGAAGCAGAAGGAAAAAAAGGTCCATACCATCGAGTAGGCGGCGCAGTTGTAAAGATAGTTGACTGTGTAAAAGCCCCTTACGCCCTTCAGCAGGTCATATTCGTAGAATATGTCCCACAAAACGTAAAAAACTATAAAGACTGCCGAGGAAAGCATCAGCCTTTCCGCCGGTTTTATCTGGCCGTTCTGATGTTCTCCCCCGTGCATCGAAAGATTGATCATGGCCAGAACGATGACCGTAAGGCTCAGCACCGGAAGTTCAAGATGCCGCGCAAAGATCTCACCAAACAAACTCATAACAAACACCAAAAAAACAAACGGCAAAAGCCGGGCAAAAACCAAATCACAAAAAAAAGCCCTTTTCAGGGCTGTAAAAGCGGAGTAGGTGGGATTCGAACCCACGAGCGAGGAACCCCGCTACGGCATTTCCAGTGCCGCTCCTTCGGCCAGCTCGGACACCACTCCATGCTTCTGAAAAATCTTCAGCAATAAAATAATACCAAAAATACGGGGCTTTGTCAAGGTCCGGGAGGCCTCCGGCGGTATTTTTAGCAAAAAAGGGCCCGCCGGAAAGCCGTTGCCCGACGCCGGGGCCCTGTGCTATAATTATTACGTATAAGTTTTTTAATCAGAGCGAGGCTATCGTGAGAAGAACCGTTATATTTTTGCTGTGCGCCGTTATCCTCCTGTCCTTCGGCGCCGCTTCCTTTGCCGCAAGGCAATACGTTTACAAGCACGTTATAGTGGTGGGAATAGACGGCGCGGGCAACTTCAAGCTCCGGACCCCTACTCCCAATATGGACAGTATATTCGAAAAAGGCGCTTCTTCAACCATGTGCCGGGCGTCCATCCCCACCATCAGCGCCCAGAACTGGGGTTCCATGCTGATAGGCGTAACGCCACAGACCCACAAGCTCACCAACGAGATCATATCCCGGAAGGCCTATAAAAGCGATCGCTGGCCCACGGTCTTCAGGCTCATAAGAGACGCCATGCCCGGGGCCCGTCTGGGTTCCTTCTGCAACTGGAACCCCATCAACTACGGCATAGTGGAGCAGGACCTGCAGGTGGACTTTGCCACCGCAGACGACGCGGCCCTGACTTTACAGATAACAAATTATATCATAGAAAAAAAGCCCGAATTCCTGTTTATCCAGTTTGACAACGTGGACCACGCGGGCCACACCTACGGCTACGGCTCGGAGAAGCACCTGGAGACCCTGACCCAGACCGACCGGTACGTGGGGATCATTTACGACGCCATAAAGGGCGCCGGCATCCTGGAGGACACCCTGTTTATAGTAACCGCCGACCACGGCGGCATAGGCTACGGCCACGGCGGAGTGACGGACGAGGAAAAATACGTGTTTTTCGGCGCCGCGGGCAGGACGGTGATCCGCAACAAGGATCTGGATCTTTACAGCAGGGACCTGGCCGCCATAGTCTGCCGGGCCCTGGGGGTAAAGCCCAACCCCGGGTGGGATTCCTACGTTCCCCGGAAGCTTTTCTCCGACGATCCCTCTCCCAGACAGCGCCCCAAAGCGGCGGCGCCGGCGCCCCATAAGAACGCGCCCACGCCCACCGGCAGCAAGGCCCTGACGGGATCCATGGAGTCGGCTGCAAAGCTCCTCAGGTGCGCCTTTATGTTTGACGGCAGCCTTGACAGCGCCGTCGGAACGGAAAAGCTCCGGGCTGTGGGGACACCCGCCTTTGAAGAGGGCTGGTACGGACAGGGCGTGAGGCTGGACGAAAAGAGCTGGTTGTCCTTCCCGGACCTCGCTTTCGGGGACAAAAGCTTTTCCGTGTGCGTGTTCATGAAGCAGGACGCGGGCATAGGCGGCGACCCGGCGGTCTTTTCCAACAAGGACTGGGCAAACGGCTGCAACAAGGGCTTCGTTTACTGCTACAGGGGCACCTACAAGTTCAACGCCGGCGACGGCGATAAGGTCCGCTCGGATTTTGACTACGTCTCTCCCGAAGCCCCCGAAGGCAGATGGACCCACGTGATCCTGTCCGTGGACAGGGAAAAAGGCGCGGTGGACTACTATTCCGATTTTGTCCTTGAGTCCTCGGACCTTCTGGCGGAGGGCCTCAAGGGCGTATCCTTCGATTCGGGCCTCCCCTTCAATCTGGGCAGCGACGGCACAGATAATCCCCAATACAAAATAAGGGGAGTCTTCGACGATCTGCTGATCTTTGACAAGGCCCTGACCCCGGAAGAGGTGCAAATGCTGAAGGAGTATTACAAAGGGTAAAAAAAAGCCGGCGGCGCCGGCTTTTTTTATCGTTTGCGTATAGTGAAGGATATCTCCTTTTCCCCGGGGGCAAGGGGAACGTCTATAAGAAGCACCTTGTCCGTGACCCCTACCGGCCCCCGGCGGCGGTGTATTTCCGTAGAGATACGGGGCTTTAAAGCTTTGCCGCGGACCTCCATGCCCCAGCCCTTCACGTATATTTTATTGCCTTCCGTCACGTCCTCAAGGGATATCTCCGCATCGGGAGGCAGGATGGTGATGAACCTTTCGGTGACGCTGAGAGCGTTCTCGAAGGCGTCCGTCAGAATGACGGCATCCTCCGTCCATTCCAGGCGCCTTACAGCCCCGAGCCCCGGTATATCGTAGGCCCCGGCGATATCG
>JAGDAG010000011.1 GCA_017959625.1 Abditibacteriota bacterium
ATACCGGTGCGTATGAGTATCTGTTCTCTTGAAGCAGTTTTGTTTTCTTTCATATAGACTTTTTTTAAGGGCTGTTTTCCCGAACGGGAAAACAGCCCCCGGTATCTTTATCTCGGGTCAGAACAGTGTTTCCGCCCAGCGTTTCAGGTTTTCTTCGCTTTCCCCCGGGGAAAAGCGTTTCCCCTCCGTCACCTCCGCTCCGGTGATCTCTCTCATACGGGCGGGGGCCTCGCTGCCTATGCCGCTGCCGCCGGAGGTGGCGAAGGGCACTATGGTCTTGCCGGTAAAATCGTAGGCTGCAAGAAAACTGTCTACCACCGAGGGCTCACGGTACCACCATACCGGAAAACCCACGAAAACTATCTCCGCATCCTCCACGGGAGCGTCGGTGTCCGCCAGGGGAGGCCGGCAGTTTTTGTCGTTCATCTCCAGGGTGGAACGCGAGCGGGCGTCGGTCCAGTCAAGGTCGGCGGCGGAGTAGGGCTTTTGCGGCTTTATCTCGTAAAGCGGCGCTTCGATTGCCCGGGCCAGAGCCGCCGCCGGCTTTGCCGTCTTGCCGGTAGGCGATAAATATGCTACTAGGGCTTTCACCGGACCCCCCTTAAAGCAGCGCCTGTATGCAGGCTTCCACTTCTTCCATGGGGGCCGTGGGCTCGAAGCGGGCGACAACATTTCCGGAGCGGTCCGCCACGAACTTGGTGAAGTTCCACTTGATATCGGGCTTTTTGTCCCAGTCGGGGTCGGCCTTGGACAAAAGCTCCTCCAGGATGCCCTTCAGAGGGTGGCCGCCGAAGCCTTCAAAGCCCTTCTCACCCTTGAGATAAGTATAGAGGGGCAGCTCGCCGGGGCCGTTGACCTCCGCCTTTTTCATCCGGGGAAAGGTGGTGTTGTAATGCACCGTGCAGAATTCGTGTATCTCTTCGTCGGTGCCGGGAGCCTGCCCCCCGAACTGGTTGCAGGGGATGTCCAGTATCTCCAGCCCCTTGTCGTGATAGTTTTTATACAGGGCCTCTATAGGCTCATACTGGGGGGTGAAGCCGCAGCCGGTGGCGGTGTTGACGATAAGTATGACCTTGCCCTTAAGGTCCGCAAGCTTCAGGGTCCCGCCCCTGCCTGTCTCGATGGTATAGTCGTAAATCATTGTGTTCTCCTTTGGCGGCGGATATCTCACCGGGCCGCCTTTCAATAATTATAACTGAAATAAGCCTGCCTGTCAATAGCGGTTGACAAAAACCGCCGCCCGTTATATAATAGGAAAAGACCATGCGCGGAGGCGGAATTTTGAAGGTTGAGCTTTGTCCTCTTGAAACGGAGGACGCGGAAGAGTTCGTCACCGATAACCAGGAGGCCTTTAACTACGGCGCTCTGGAGGAATTCGGGGTGCGGGACACGCATTTTGAGGAAGACGGGCAGATAATAAGCCGGCAGACCATACTTGACTGTATCGGGGAGGGGCAGGCCTTCCGGATACTGGCAGACGGCCGAAAGGCGGGGGGAGCCGTGATCAGGCTCCGGGGCAGCAGAGGCTCTCTGGAGCTGCTGTTCGTGTCCCCCGCGCTTCATTCCCGGGGGGTGGGCCATGCCGCCTGGCTGGAGATAGAAAAGCGGTTTCCCGAGGTAAAGGTCTGGGAGACCTGCACTCCGTATTTTGAAAAACGCAACATCCATTTTTACGTCAATCGCTGCGGTTTTCATATAGTAGAGTTTTTTTTCAGCCGTCATCCCGGGCCGGACAGCGCGGACGCGCCTTCGGAGGAAGACGGCTTTTTCCGCTTTGAAAAGCGTATGCCGCGCTGACCCGCCGTATTTATTATTGCTTGCAAATCTGTTATAATAAAAGATGGTGTGTATGCATTATGCGCCAATACAAGCGCAAGGAAAAACAAATGGATAATTCGGAAATCAAAAAGCTCCTGGAGCTTACCGAGGAATACGACCTGGAAGAGCTTGAACTCACGGAAGGGGACTGTTCCGTCGTCATAAAGGGGCCTTCCGCCCGCCGCGGCAAAGAGCATGAGCTGACGGAGGAGCTTCCCGAGCCGGAGGAGGTTTCGTATGCTCCGGACTTTGACGAAAAGGACGACACTCTTTTCAGGGTGACCGCTCCGCTGGTGGGGGTTTATTACGATTCCCCTTCACCCGGCGAGCCCCGTTTCGTTTCGGTGGGCGACAGGGTCGAAGTGGGCACGGAGCTTTGCCTTATAGAGGCCATGAAGGTGTTTTCCCCCATCCCTTCCGAGGTGGCGGGGACCGTAGTATCCATTGACGTCAAAAATGCCGACCTGGTGAGCGAAGGCCAGGTGATAATGAGGATAAAGCCGGAGGAATGATGAAAACCGTAAACGTGGGGATCCTGGGGTTCGGCACCGTGGGAGCCGGAGCCGTGAAGCTTCTTCTTGACAATGCCGAAGACATAAAGCAGCGGGTGGGGGCAGAGCTCCGCATAAAGGGCATTGCCGACCTGGACACCGTTACCGACAGGAAGATCGGCTACGACGTGAGCGGCCTGCTTACCGGCGACGCCCTCAGCCTTATAAACGATCCCGATATACATATAATCGTGGAGACCATCGGCGGCGTGAAGCCGGCGGAAAGCTTTGTCCGCGCGGCCCTCGGGGCGGGAAAAAGCGTGGTGACCGCCAACAAGATGCTTATCGCAAAAGAGGGCGCCGGGCTTATGGCCCTCGCCCGGGAAAAGGGCGCCGATCTGCTGTTCGAGGCTTCGGTAGGGGGCGGCATACCCAGTATAGATCCCATCAAGAACAACCTTGCCGCCAACAGGATCAACAAGATCATCGGCATAGTGAACGGCACCACCAACTACCTGCTGTCGGAAATGAAAAAGGGCAAAAACTACTCTGCCGCCCTTAAGGAAGCCCAAAGCCTGGGCTACGCCGAGCAGGATCCCACCTCCGACGTGGAGGGGTTTGACAGCATGTACAAGCTGGCCATCCTTTCCCGGCTGTGCTTCAACACGGAGGTTTGCGCCGACGATATCTACAGGGAGGGCATCACCTCCATAACCGATTACGACATAAAATATGCCAACGAAATGGGCTATCAGATACGCCTTCTGGCCATGGCGGAGCGTACCGGAGGGCAGATCTATGCGGCGGTGCATCCCGCGCTGGTGCCCGACGAGCATCCCATAGCCGGAGTGGACGGCGTGATGAACGCCGTGTTCCTTTCCTCCGACGGAGCCGGGGACACCATGTATTACGGCGCCGGAGCGGGCAGCCTTCCCGCGGGAAGCGCCATTGCCGGCGACGTGGCGGAGGCGGCCCGCAATATACTGCGGGGCTGCCGCGGAGCAGGCGCAGTGGCCTGCTACAACGATATCCCGGTGGCGCCGGCCGAGAGCCTGGTGCGCCGCAACTATATACGCATCATAGTCCGGGACGAGGCCGGCTGCATAGCGGCCATTTCCGGAGCCTTTGCCAGATATGCCGTTTCTCTGGAAAGCATCATCCAGAAAAACACCAAGGACGGCCTGGCGGAAGTCGTGTGGCTTACCCATGCGGCGGAGGAAGAACGTATGCGCAAGGCGCTTTCCGAAATAGAAAAGATCCCTTTGGTGGACAGCATACCCAGCCGCATCAGGGTGATATAAACAAAAAGGAGCATTTATGTGCAGCAATAATTACAACAGGGTCGGCCTGCTGAAAAGATACCGGGACTATCTGCCCGTGACCGACAAAACTCCCGACCTGTCTCTTATGGAGGGCTCGACTCCTCTCATACCTCTTGACAACCTTTCGGCGAAAATAAGCCCCAACGTCACGGTTTATGCCAAGTTCGAGGGCATGAACCCTACGGGCTCCTTTAAGGACAGAGGCATGGTGATGGCCATGGCGAAGGCAGTGGAGGAAGGCAGCAAGGGCGTTATCTGCGCTTCCACCGGAAACACCGCCGCTTCCGCAGCCGCTTATGCGGCGAGAGCGGGCATCACCTGCTGCGTGATACTTCCCAGAGGGGAGGTGGCCATGGGCAAGGTGTCCCAGTCCCTTATGCACGGGGCGGTGATAATATCCGTTGACGGCAATTTTGACGACGCTCTTACCATAGTGCGCACCGTGGCGGAAAATTATCCCCACACCCTGGTGAACTCGGTGAACCCTTACAGGATAGAGGGGCAGAAGACCGGTTCCTTTGAGATAATCGACGCTTTGGGAGACGCCCCCACGTATCACGCTATCCCGGTGGGTAACGCGGGAAACATCACCGCCTACTGGAAGGGCTACAGGGAGTATTACGAAAAAGGCAAGGCTTCGCACCTGCCCAAAATGCTGGGCTTCCAGGCAGCGGGCGCCGCTCCCATCGTGAAGGGCGAGCCCGTAGAGTTCCCGGAGACCATAGCCACCGCCATACGGATAGGCAACCCCGCCAGCTGGAAATTCGCCGCCGCGGCCAGAGACGAATCCGGAGGCGTTATCGAGGCCGTCACCGATGAAGAGATAACCGACGCCCAGAAGCTTCTGGCGCGCTGCGAGGGAGTTTTCTGCGAGCCGGCTTCCGCCGCCTCGCTGGCAGGGGTGATAAAAAAGGCCAGAGAAGGCTTTTTCACCGAGCCCAGCAGCGTTGTGTGCGTTCTTACGGGCCATGGCCTGAAGGACCCCAAACGGGCTGTGGAGATATGCCCTCCCATCCTGGAGGCGCCCGCATCCCTGGACGCGGTCATCGAGATACTTGAAAACCATAAACCGGATTAAACGGACCGGGGCTGCCATTCGGCAGCCCCTTTTTTTTGTCCGGAGCTCCGCCTGCGAAAGCGGCTTTTTCCGGACGGACCGCTTGCAGTCGCCTCTTTAAGATGGTATAATAGAAGTGTCAAAATATTTTTCATTTTTGATATACTCCTAATGCAGGGCGGCGCAAGCCGCCCTTGTTGTTTACGGAGACGCCCGGAACGCATTTTTGCAGAGCGGCTGTTTTTTTCTTGAAAAAGAGCAAAAGATGTGGTATATTATAAGTGAAGCTATCTGCTGTGTGCGTAGTATTCTGATGTTTAAACCGACACCTATATTTTTGGGAATGCGGAAAGCGCCTGCATGAGTGGCAGTCCCGCAGAGGATCCGGTATGACTTGTCCCGGGTCCGGGAAATCGCGTAATGCCCGCGCAGCCTTCCCCCCTTGAGTTTTTGGGTTATAAAACTCTCTTTCCTACGGCATTGGCGGAAGCTTTTTTTTGTGTTTTTGCCGGATTTGTGCTACAATAGATACTTGGTGTGCACCTGTAGCTCAGTTGGACAGAGCAACGGTCTTCGGAACCGTGTGTCGGGGGTTCGAGTCCCTTCAGGTGCGTTTTTGCCGATGGAATACTCTGATATACATTACGGAACCTTTCTTTCACGACCCAACAGATTTACGGCTCATGTCCTCACGGAGGGCAGGAACGTTGTGTGCCACGTGAAAAACACCGGCAGGTGCAGGGAGCTGCTGGTCCCGGGGGCCCGGGTCCTTCTGGAGGCTGCCCGTAACGCCGAAAGGAAGACCGGCTACGATCTGGTATCCGTTTACAAAGGGGAAAGGCTGGTGAATATGGACAGCCAGGCCCCCAACAGGATCTTCCGCGAGTGGGCGGAAAAACAGCCCTACACCCTTGTAAAGCCGGAATTTTCTTTCGGGGATTCCCGCCTGGATTTTTATCTGGAGACGCAAACCAAAAAAATACTTGCGGAGATCAAGGGAGTCACTCTTGAGATAAACGATGTGGCCCTGTTTCCCGACGCTCCGACCGAGCGGGGCGTAAAGCATCTGCGGGAACTTCGCAAAGCGGCCGCCTGCGGCTTTTCGGCGGAGGTGTATTTTATAGTGCAGATGCGGGGGATAAAGTATTTCACCCCTTCGTTCCGGCATCACAGCGAGTTCTTTCTGGAGCTTGAAGCAGCCGCAAAAGAGGGAGTGGGGGTCTATGCCATGGAATGCGACGTCGAACCGGGAAGGGTCGAGGCGTCGGGCTTTGTTCCCGTAAGGTTTGACAGGGATATAAGCTTTGGATGCGAAGCCGGGCCTTCCCGGCAGGGAGGATGGATTTGAAAACAGGCGACAGCGGAATGAATATGACGGAGGGCAGCGTCCCCCGCCTTTTGCTGGTATTCTCGATGCCCATGGTGCTGCAGATGCTGTTCGTGGTGGTGAACAATTTTGTTTCCGCCGTGATCGTGGGGCAGTTCGTCGGCGCAGTGGCTCTGGGGGTGGTGGCTATAGTGATGCCCATTCTTTTTGTCACCAACTCCATAGCCATCGGCTTCACCACCGCTACGTCCATACTGGTGGCTCAGGCCTACGGCAAGGGCGACCTTAAGGGCATACGCAAAATAATCGATACTTCGCTGATCCTGATCCTTGTCACCTGCGCCGCAGTTATGATAGCGGGGATAGCGAATATAGACGCTCTGCTGCGGGCCATAAAGGCCGAGGAATCCATGATGGGAGACGCCCGGATATATCTTATGGTCCAGTTTGCCATAACCCCTCTCATGTTTCTGCAGTTTTTGTTTTTTTCCAGCCTGAGAGGGATAGGGGATTCCAAGCCTACCATGTGGTACCAGATACTGGGCGTCACCCTCACCATACTGTTTACCCTGCTGCTTGTATGCGGCTTTTTCGGGCTTCCCCGTCTCGGGATCATGGGAGCCGCCCTTTCCATGGGCATAGCGCAGTTTATAGTTGACGTCTGCCTTTTGTTTCAGCTGGTGCGCACAAAATCCGTGGTCTGCCCCCACCTGCGGAACATCTCCTTCAGCAAAGATCTCGCCTGGCTCACGGTCAGGCTGGGTTTTCCCACCATGCTCCAGCAGGTCATCCTCAACGTGTGCTCTATTTTTATAGTGGGCTTTGTGAACCGGTGGGGCGTCATAGTCACCGCCGGCTTCGGCGCCGCCTCCAGGATAGACTTTGTGGCCTTTGCTCCAGCCCAGGCTGTGTGTATGGCGGTGAGCATGATGGCGGGCCAGAACATAGGAGTGCAGAAATTCGACAGGGTGAAAAAGATATTCGGGTGGGGCACCCTTATGGCTTTTGTCACCACCCTGGTGCCCGCGTTCTTTGCCTGGTTCTATCCCGAGTTCCTTATGAGGATATTCATCCATGAAGAGGCTCCCATAGCGGTGGGCGTGATGTATCTCAAATACAACGCGGTGGCCTATCTGTTTTATTCGTTCATGTTCTGCGGCGAGGGCATCCCTCTGGCGGCGGGGCAGACCTGGGTGGCCACGGTGGTGTCCCTTATCAGCCTGTGGGCCTTCAGAGTGCCTCTGGCCTGGTATTTCATGAATCACGGCATGGAGGAAAGGGGCATCTGGCTGGGCATAGTTATCGGCCTTGTGGTGGGCACCGTGCTCATAACCGGCTACTTCTTCTCCGGAGGCTGGAAGCGCAAGGCCCTGACTCCGTCGGAGGAGGAAGCGGATGCCGGAAGAGCTGTATAAAGGCCTGCGCTTTGACGGGAGATCCTTTTACGGAAAGACCGTAAGCGGCGCCTTTGAAGGCTGTTCCTTCAGGGGAGCCGATTTTACCGAGGCCCGGCTTACGGGCTGCGCTTTTGCGGATTGTGTTTTCCGGGGGGCCCGCTTCAATTCCGCGCATATCGAAAGGTGCGTTTTCACCGGCTGCGTCTTCTGCGGGGCGAACCTGTTTCTGGCCGAACTTTGCGCTTCACGCTTTATGGGAGCCGATTTTACCGAGGCCTCCCTGGGCGGCGCGCTGGTTTCGGACTGCGATCTTTCCTGGAGCAATCTGACAGGCGTTTCTCTCGACGGCATGTCCCTCTGCAAAAACGTTCTGGAAGGAGTCTCTTTCAGGGGCTGCAGCCTGAAGAAAGCCGATCTTTCCGGCTGCTGTATAAAAAAAGCCGATTTCACCGGCGCCGATCTTTCCGGGGCGCTGCTTACGGGCTGCGAAGCCGAAGGGGCGGATCTCCGGGAGGCGCGCCTTGCCGGCGCCCGCATAGATACTGCCTTTGCCGTTTATTACGCGCTGTTTTCGGGAATGAGATTTGAATAGAGATGCAAGGAGGCCTGCCCAAGGGCAGGCCTCTTGTTTTTTGAGCTTTGTCAGTTTTGTCTGTAGGAGGCAAGAAAATCGGCAAGCTTTCCGGCCGCTTCTTTCAGGACGTTCACGTTGGGAAGGAACACTATCCTGAAATGATCCGGCTTTTCCCAGTTGAACCCCTTGCCGGGCACCACCAGCACCTTTTTTGCCTTCAGAAAATCCAGGGCAAAACGGTTGTCGTCGGTGATATTGAAACGTTTTACGTCGATTTTCGGAAATATATAAAAGCCGGCCCTGGGCTTTTTTGCGCTGAGGCCCGGGATGGAATTCACCGCCTCGTATATCACCTGCCGCTGTTCATACACCCTTCCGCCGGGAACGATGTATTCGTTCACGCTCTGATAGCCCCCCAGGGCTGTCTGCATGATGCTCTGTCCGGGAACGTTGGAGCAGAGGCGCATATTGGAGAGCATGTTCACTCCGTTTATAAAATCGCGGCCGATCTCCTTGTTGCCGGAAAAAACCATCCAGCCTACCCGGAAGCCGCATATCATATGGGATTTGGAAAGGCTGTTGAAGGTGACGCACAACAGGTCCGGAGCCAGCGAGGCTATGGAAACGTGCTTTTCGCCGTCCATCACCAGCCTGTCATACACTTCGTCCGCCATGATCATCAGCCCGTGCCTTCTTGCCAGCTCCGCGATCTGCAGCAGCAGCTCCCGGGGATACAGGGCTCCCGTGGGGTTGTTGGGGTTGATCACCACTACGGCTTTCGTTTTGCCGGTGATCTTTGCCTCCATATCGTCAAGATCGGGCATCCAGTCCGATTCTTCGTCGCATATATAGTGCACGGCCTTTCCGCCGGCAAGGTTCACGCAGGCTGTCCAGAGAGGATAATCCGGAGAGGGCACCAGCACCTCGTCTCCGTCGTTCAGGAGGGCGTGCATGGAGAGCTGTATCAGCTCGCTGGCGCCGTTGCCCGTGTAGATATCCTTCATATCCACGTTGGGAAGGTTTTTTATCTGGGAGTACTGCATCACCGCTTTTCTTGCGGAAGCCAGCCCCCGGGATTCCGAATACCCCTGGGAATCGGCGATGGACGACTTGATGTCCAATATCACTTCATCCGGCGCGCGGAAGCCGAATACTGCCGGGTTTCCTATGTTCAGCTTTAACACGTTGATACCCATCTCTTCCATTTTTGCCGCTTCGTCCACTACTGGGCCGCGGACGTCGTAAAGCACGTTCTCAAGCTTGTCGGATTTAAAAAACTGCAATTCTCTCTCCATTACTGTCGGGGATATACGCTCCTTTGCTGCCGTTGTTTCTTTCACACTATTAACTATATCACATTACGGCGATTTATTCAAATGCCTGCCTCCCCGCTGCAAAAACTCCGGAGGCAAACCGAAATGCTTCGGAGGGAAGCTAAATATGCTATAATAAGTATGTAGTATTTGAAAAAAACGCCCCGTTTCCGGCCCTGCGGACTGCCGTTCCCGCGCCGGCATCGGTTCGGGACGCCGGCGGATCCGGACTGAATATATATGAAAATGGTTTTTGCTCTTTTTGCTTTTGTATTGCTTTTATGCTCTTTCCCCCTTTTTGCGGGGGAAGGCTTTACCGGGCGCTTTTCCGATTTTTCCTCTGCGGAGAAATGGAGAAACAGCGCCCTTTCGGGGGACGTTCCTCCGGTTTCTTTTCTGCTTGACGGCAAACCTTCTTCCTCCCTGCGGTGGATAAAAGGCAAAGAAGAGGAGGCCCGTTATACCGATTTCGCCCTTTCCGGCGAGCCGGCCGAAAGGCTTTCCCGGAGCGCGGACTGGGTGTGCCCTTCCGAGCAGCTTATGCTGAGGGTGACGGAAAGCCGTTATCCCGGCTTCCCCGTGGCGGAATACGACGCCCGCCTGGTGAACCTGTCGGACGGGCCTTCGAAAACCGTGTCCGATATACGTTCTCTGGACGCCTCCGTGATGAAGGGCGGCGCCGACGCCCATTACAACAGGGGCACCACCATCCCCTGTTCCGCCATTGAATACGAGCCTTTCTGCGTCCGGGTGGAGAAGGGGAAGGACCTGGAGGTGCGCACCGTCACCGGGCTTCCCACCCAGGACTATCTGCCCTTTTTCAACTTTGCGGGCAAAAAGGGCGGCGTCATAGCCGCCGTCAACTGGCAGGGCAGCTGGTCCATGAAGGCTTCCGTTTCCGACGGCTGCCTCCGGCTTGCCGCAGGGCAGGGGGAAACAAGGCTCGCCCTGCTGCCCCGGGAGGAGCTGCGCCTGCCGGGAACTGTGCTTATGTTCTACAAAGGGTCCGACTGGCAGGAGGGGCAGAACCTGTGGCGCCGGTGGATAGTGAGGCACAACCTGTTCAGGCACACGCAGAAGCGTTTTACCGAGCTGGTGTATCTGGCCTCGCCTCTCAACCAGAGCCTGGAGGCCGACCTGGCCGCCATAGATTCGCCCTTTGTGAAGGAGATA
>JAGDAG010000148.1 GCA_017959625.1 Abditibacteriota bacterium
ATAAGCAAGCCTCCCGTCAAGCCGGCGCAGGCGGCAGACCCTTCCCCCGAGCCCGGCGTTCGGCAAGTCACTATGGGGATAAAATAAAAATCAGACACTGTTTTCGGAGAACAAAATGAAAGTCATGTCAATTTTTGTATTATTGCTTTTCTTTGCTTCCGCGGCAGCCTGTGCCGCGGAGATCAAAACGGAAAAAAACGTGGTTTACGGACAGGGCGGCGGCCATGACCTCATCATGCACATCACCGAACTGGACGACGGAGCAGACTTCAAGCCCGCCATGGTGTGCATCCACGGCGGCGGCTGGGCCGGGGGCAATCCCGACGCTATGCTGGGCATGGCGGAAGGCATGGCGAAGATAGGCTTCAAGTGCTTTTCCATCCAGTACCGGCTCACCGGCGAGGCCAAATGGCCGGCCCAGATAGAGGACTGCAAAAAGGCGGTGCGGCACATAAGGGCCAACGCCAAAAAATACAATATAAACCCCAACCGCATTGGTGCCTTCGGCCATTCCGCCGGGGGGCATCTCTGCTGTATGCTGGGCACCCTGAAGCCGGGAGAATACGAAGGGGCGGAGCATCCCGCCGTGTCTTCGCAAATACAGGGCGTGGTGAACTACTGCGGGCCGGAGGATTTTTCGTATTATCTCACCCTCACCCATCTGCCCCCTCCCATCAGCATACGGGACGACGCCCTGGGCTGGCTGTTTGACGGCACCCCCGAGGGCAGGGATTACTGGATCCCCGAGGCCAGCCCCATCACCCACGTGTCCAGAGCCTCGGCCCCCCACCTGCTCATCCACGGCACCACCGACGATCTGGTGTGGTATCAGCAGGCGGAGCCCTACCGGGACAAGCTGAGAGCCTGCGGAGTGCGCTGCGACTGGCTTTTGGTGGAAGGCGGCTGGCACATCATAGACAACTATGACATCTGGCCGGATATAACCAAATTCTGCAAGGAAGTCTTTTTCAAATAGGCGCGGTGAAAAATATGATAAAACTTTTGCTCATAGCGCTGCTCCTGGCGGCAAGCGCGGCCGCCTTCGCACAGGAAATAAAGACCGAAAGGAACGTAGTTTACGGGCAGGCCGGGGGACACGACCTCATCATGCACATAACGGAGGCCGTGGACGGAGTTGATTTCAAGCCCGCCATGGTGTGCATCCACGGCGGCGGCTGGGTGGCCGGCGAGCCGGAGGGCATGCTGGGCTGGGCGGCCGAGATGGCCAAAATCGGCTTCAAGTGCTTCACCATACAATACAGGCTCACGGGAGAGGCCAAATGGCCCGCCCAGATAGAAGACTGCAAAATGGCAGTGCGGCACATAAGGGCCAACGCCAAAAAATACGGCATCAACCCCAACCGCATAGGGGCCTTCGGCCATTCCGCGGGAGGGCACATCAGCTGTATGCTGGGCGTTCTGAAGCCGGGGGAATTCGAAGGCGCGGAGCATCCCGCCGTGTCCTCGCAGGTGCAGGGCGTGGTGAACTACTGCGGGCCGGAGAATATGGCCGCCTTCATGACGGACGGCCTGTATGACAATATCTTCGGCGGCGCTCCAAACGGCGCGGACAGGACCGCCGAAGCGGACCCCTGCGCCCACGTATCCCGGGCCTCCGCCCCCCACATCCTGATACACGGCACCATCGACGATCTGGTGCCCTGGCAGCAGGCGGAGCCCTACCGGGACAAGCTGCGGGAGTGCGGAGTGCGCTGCGACTGGCTTTTGGTGGAAGGCGGCTGGCACGTCATAGACAACTACGACATCTGGCCGGAAATAACAAAATTCTGCAAGGAAGTATTCTTTAAATAAAACAAAAGGCAGGCCTTCGGGCCTGCCTTTTGATATAAAGCCTATTTATACACCGGTTCTTGAGCGGCGCGGGCTTTGAAATCCCAGGCGAGATGGTGCTCAAATATGTCTGCTTTGCCGTTGTGCCACAGGATCGCAGCAAAGGGATACCTGCCGAGATCGGCATTCTTTTTGTGGTCGGAATACTTTTCGATAAGCCGCCAGTGGACCACCAGCCCGCTGTCATATTCGATGCGGGCGACGTCATCCTTCAGCAGCCTGCCGCTTTTGATCCCGAGGACCGGGGCGCTCCCTTTGTTCAGCGAAGGGTAAAGCTGCTGCATGTACAGATCCGCGGCGGCGGAGCCGCCGCTGCCGGGGTAAACAAAAACGACTCCCCGAGTGGTGAGCAATACGTATCTGTCCCCCTGTTTTTCGGCGGAGAGCAGTCTGTCCACCGAAGATATCCACAGCAGCCTGCCGGACCCGTCGGTAAGGATCTCCAGATCGGGCTTGTATTTTCCGGCAAAAACCACAAAATCGCCGGGAACGCTGCCGTTGTGGGCCTCCGTATATTGTTTGGCTTCTTTTTCTATATCCAGGCGGGTCAGGGTCAGGCCGTCCGTGAGGGGTTCCTCTGTTTTTTTGCTCAGAGTCTCCCGAAAGCCGGAGGACGGGTCCAGATACATCCACGCAAAGTGATCGTCGTCCTCGCTGTCATAGGGATCCTTCACGCGGATAAAGTCCAGGCCCTCGGGCCGCCCGGGGGAAACGCTCTTCAGCTCAAAAGTGTTTCTTTCCAGTCCGCCCCATATCAGCGAACGGACGGAATATACCCTGAAGTCGGGCCGGCGCCGGTCGGAACGCACCACTTCCGGGAGCTCGAAATCCCCGAAGGCCTCCCAGCCGTTTTCCCCTTCAGTGATCGTGAAACGGCCTTTATGGGCCTCAAACGCCTGCAGAAGCTCCTTTTTTTCCCTCAGCGGGGCGTAAGGCTTCTTTGACTCGGCCGGCTTGTACAGGGGAATGCCGCGCCCCGGCATCACGCCGTCCGACCACGTCGGGGCGGGAGACTTTGCAGGCAAGCCGTTTGCAAGGCAGGCTCCGGACAACAACAGGGCGGCGATCGCTATTATGGTTTTGTTCATTTTTTCACCTCGTCTTTTCTTAAGGGCGTTGTTCAAGGGCCCCACAGTTATTCCGATTATACCATATTATCATAAAAAACTGATTTCCCGAAAAAAACGGCCCTGGCCTGTCACTCATACACCGGCTCATTGGGGTAATCGCTGAAGCCCTTGGCCATTATGTATTTGCCGAGCCCCAGCCTTATGCCCTTGTCCTTGAGCCTGCTGTGCCAGACTATGGAAGCGGAGGCCTCCCTGCCGTTATCCGCGTTGGCCCGGGCGTCCTCATAGGCCAGTTTCACCTTTTTGTGGATGACAAGGCCGTTGTCGTATTCCAGGCGGACTATGTTGTCCGTCAGCATCCTGCCCGACTTCAAAACGGGGTGAAGGCCCTCGTCTGTGACGAACCAGATATACGGACTGTAATCTTCCTTGTCATAAACGTCCACGGAAGGGATGCCGTCTTCATAATATACGTATTCGACGGTTTCTTTGTCGGTGACCACGATATAGCCGTCTCCCTTCTTCATGACGCTCAGGGGGGCGGCTGTCGCCGAAGCCCATACCAGGGCCCCTTCCTTTGTCTTCAGCGCCGACAAAACGCTTTTGAAGGGGTTCATATAAAACCACGTGCCGTCGGAACGCTTGTTTATGTCCTTCGCCAGCTTCCGGGCTTCCTTTGCTATATCATAGCGGTAAAGTGTGAGGCCGGCTCCGAAGGGCTCGGGGTCCAGCAGCTTCCATTTGACCTCATCCGGAGCCCGGGTATAAGCGCAGGTAAAATGGTCCCTGTAATCATAATCCTCGGAGGTCGTCAATATGATATTGACGCTCTCGGCCGTTCTCGGAGGCGCAAAATCGCAGTCGTATTTGATATACCCGGCGGAGCGGTATTCCCTCACGAAATAAAGCCTGAGGTCCGGCAGCCGTCCGGCCGTCCTCATGATGCCGGGCTTTTCCTCTTCTCTGCCGGCTTCTCCGGCTCTGAAGACCGTCTCTTTGCCGTAGGGTCTATGGTCCGACACCGTTACGGCGCTTATTGTTTCGGGTATCTCGCACTTACGGGGCGGAACTGCGATCTCCGACGGAGGGGCGTTTTTGATCCACTCTGCCCTCTCCTTTGCGATCCTGGCAATAACAGCCTTGCTCACAGGCGCGGGATCCGTAGAAATGGCGAACCTCCTGGCGGGCGCGCTTTTCCCGGAAAAGTATAACGAGCATATTATTGCCGCGGCGCAAACCGCAGCGGCTATCCATACAAACCTTTCAAAGCCTTTCACGGCAGTTTCCTCCTATGATGATACGGCAGGCTCTTCCGCTCCGGACCCTGCGCGCTGTTTTGTATTAATATTTTACCATATTTCTTTTAACAAAACAAACGCCCATAAAACGGGGCCTCTCCCCTTATTCCCCGGGGGCTCCGTAAAAAACGATGTCCTCCGTCTCTCCCCGAAAAACGAACTGAGGCTCCCTAAGGTTGTAGGTCCCTGCGGTAAGAGGTCCGGGCATCGGCTCCGGGATCTGCAGGTTGCCGGAAGAATACGCCTCCCCGTCTGTATACAGAACCCCCAGGCCCCCGTTTATTTCCACCCGGACCCTATACAGGCGCCCCGGCTCGACGGGAGGCCCCTGGAGATCCCCGCCGGAGGTGCGGAAGATCAGGCTGCCGTTCAGTATCTGCAAAAACCAGCCCCTGTCCTGAAAGACACCTTTTGAGAGCAGGACAGGCATACCCTCAACGGAACGGGCCCTGAAGGACAGGGAGAGCCCGAAGCCGTCCCCGATATCCATGCAGGGGTCTTCGGGAAGGGTACAGAAGCCTCCCGCAAACACGGTTTTTCCGCCCTCTTCAAACACGTCTCCGGTCTTTTGCTCCGGACTGAAGGCTATCCTCAGTTTTGCCGCGGGAGGGGGGTAAGCCCGGGCGCATTTTACC
>JAGDAG010000149.1 GCA_017959625.1 Abditibacteriota bacterium
CGACAGATATTTTATCATATACCTTATCATGCAGCTCCACAAGAGGTATCCGGACTATGTCTCTGCAGAGCAGATACTCATATTTTTTGCAAAGCGCCGTTATCTTTTCCGAATCCTCTTTGAGCCCCCTTACGGCAAGGCTCACCCCCTCCTCAAAAGAAGCGTCGGCGTTCCCGGGCCTCACCTTCAGGTCCAGCCCCGCCTCCACGGGATACTCCGCCAGGACCCGCCGGCAGAAGCTGTGGATGGTGCAGATCCAGGCGTCCCCCAGATCCCGGAGAGCGGCGGAATAATTATCGTTTCCGGGTTCCTTTTCCAGCCGTTTTTCCAGCTCTCCTCTTATCCTGGCCCGCAGCTCCCCGGCGGCGGTCTCGGTGTAGGTCATCACCAGGATCCCGTCCGTTTTCATGCCGCCTTTTATTTTGTCGGCGTATATCTGTTGAATAGTGTAGGTCTTGCCGGTGCCGGCAGACGCTTCATAATTTATCCAGCCCATTTTTGCCTCTTTTTTCTATAGGTCCGAAGCCTTTTGGGGAACGGGGTCCAACCCGCAGGCCCTCCGGGCATAAGCCACGCCCCAGCACCACCAGGAGCACTGTTCTCCGTTGCCGTCGTCCTGGATGCGGGTCTTGTTGTCCGCCGTAAGGTTGAAGGCCTCCGCATACAGGTTTGTGTAGTTTTCGTCCTTCACGAATTCCAGCCAGTCGCAGGCCCTGTCGTAGTTGCCGGTCTTCATGCACCACACCAAGTCCCAGCCAACACCCTTGCCAATGACCTGCCGGCCTTTGGAGCCGTTGAAGTTCCACTCGTGGGCCCACACTCTGTGGCCGTGCCAGTCCAGCAGGGCGTTTTTTGCATACACCTCCAGGGTGTCGGCAAGTATCTCCGGGTCAAAGCCCGAATACTGAGAGGCGATGGTGCCGTAGTTCACCCAGCTCATGCCCTCCAGAAAAGTGCCGTCGGAGGAATCCGCCTTGCGCATCTCCGCATACACCTTTTTGCCGTCCACTTCAAAGGTGAGGGACCCGTTCACGTTTGCCAGAAGCTCCTTTTCCCGGGACTTCCAGTAATCCAGGTGTTCTTTGTCGCCTCTCCTTTCGGCGGCGGCCTGCATCAGCTCCAGGGTCCGCAGGGCCCAGGACTGGGTGAGGATGTCCCAGCAGTCCCAGTATCTCCCCTCCCGGGAGTGCTCGAACATATGGTTCTTCACCAGGCCCGGGAACACCCGGGGGGCCCTGCCGGCATAGTAGGGCCGGTCCATCACAGTGTCCAGCAGCGCCGCGACCTGCTTGTAGGTGCGGTTTTCCCAGGCCTTGTATTTTCCGGTGTTGGCCACCATGGCCCAGGCGGCCAGGACGTGGAGGTTGCCGTCTGCCTGGTCGCCGCGGCTGAGGATCTCGTAACGGGGCTTGCGGTCGATCCGCACACTGCCGCCGTAGTCCGGAGCAAAGGCCATCTGAAGCCCCTTTCTGTGGATCCACGTCTCACCGCCGTCGTCGGAGCCCACCGCGTATATCTCGCCGTCCCGGCCTTCGTCCGCGGCCCCGTGCCATACGGACCGGCTGCCGCCTCCCCGGGACTGCAGTGTGACCACGTATCTTTTGCCCTTTTCCGGCGTAAAGGGCTTGTCAAAGGCGAATTTCACCCAGCCGTCGTCCAGGTTCTCCCCTTTCAGCAGGCACTCCGCCACGGGGGCGGCGTCCAGCTCCGGCCGCAGATCCATATAAAAGACGTGGTTTCCTCTGGCTGCGGTAATATACGCGTAAACCGCCGTGAGGGGCTTGCCCGCGCCTCTGAAATACTGACAGCCCATATAGGGCGCGTCCAGACGGGAAATCGCTATATCCGCCCCGGAGTTCACCCCCTCGCCGGGCTTCACGGAGGCCGACTGCCGGACGATCACGTGGGCGCAGCGGTTCATTTTGTTCTCCCGGGCCACCTTCAGCACCAGATCCACGTGGCGGCGGGTCTTTTCGGTCTCGCCGGTGACCTCATACAGGCTGGCAAGCCCCCCCACGGTGCGGGGGAACATGCCGGAGTAGGCTCCGTTCACCGATTCCAGAAAAAAGCCGTCGGGCTCGCTGCGTTCAAGGATGCTGTAATAAGTGCGGCTGTAAAGGGCCTCCAGGACAGGGTCCGTGAGGAGGGCCTTCACGTCTTCTATGGTCTTTCCGAAGGCGTGCAGGCTGCAGAGAAAAACAACAAGAGCAAAAACTACGGTATATTTCATTTGATTTCCTTTCGCGGGAAGGGCCGCCGCGGTTCTGTTTATAGTATTATTATACTCTGTTTACGGCTGTATCGTCAACACGCCTTTCAACAAAACGCAGCCGCCGTCCGCAAGCTATACCCGGCCCGGTTTTCAGGCGTCCGCTGTTTAAAAAAAACGCTGCGGGGCCTGCGGAAGCGGCCGGGAACGGGACTGCGCATTTGCCAGCCCTTTTTTGTTGACTTGCCCCCGGGTCAATGTTATAATGTATATGAAGATACGGTTCCTTCGGGAAAAGGGGAAGCCGGTGAAAAGCCGGCGCAGCATCCACTACCGTGAGCGCCGAAGCGCGAGCCGGGCCGCCTGCCGTATTTTGAGAGGCTTTTGGGAATGAAAGGCGCTTACGCCTGAAGCCCCTTCGCGGGGCTTTTCTTTTTGGAGAACAAATGAAACGGATACTATTTCTTTTTGCCGCGCTGCTGCTGGCGGCGTGCCTGTTCTGCGGCTGCAAAAACGGCGCCAAGACGGAAAAACCAGCGCCGGTAAACTATACTGTGACGGATATGACCGGAAAGACCCTCACCTTCAAGGAGCCCCCTTCGAGGGTGATAGCCATGAATCCGGCTGACGTCACCAACCTCATCAGCCTGGGCAGCCTGGATCTGCTGGTGGGCCGGGGGGAATTCTGCACCAGCCCCTCCGTCATCACGAGCCTGCCCAAGGTGGGCACCGGGCCCAACACCAACCCGGAGGAGATAATAATGCTGAAGCCCGACCTGGTGATAATGGACACCATGGCCCAGACCAAGGCCCATACCGAAGCCCTGGAAAAGGCGGGGATACAGGTGCTCACCCTTAAGTCCAACGAGCTGAACGATATCGCCGTGGCCATAGAGCTCATAGCGAAATGCCTGGGCAAGGAAGAAGAGGGTGAGCAGGCGGTCTCCGATTTCTGGACCCGCCGGGAGGATCTGAAAAACAGATGCGCCGACGCACCCTTCGCCGGAAAAACGGTGTATTATGAGATATCTCCCCTGAGCATGGGGCTCTGGACCTCGGGCGGCAGCACCTTTTTCAACGAAACGGGAAAGATACTGGGCCTCAAAAACATATTCCAGGAAAAAACCGGCTGGATACAGGTGTCCCAGGAGCAGGTCATCAGCCGGGATCCGGACATCATAATCGCCTTTTGCGAGGATATAAACGAAAAAGACAAGGTGATAAGCGAGATATGCTCCCGCAAGGGTTGGGACAAGATATCGGCAGTGAAAAACAAAGCGGTATTCTGCGGAGAATCCGAAAAGCTCTCCCAGCCCAGCATCGCTCTTGCCGAGGGCGCGGAGGAACTGGCGGCGCAGCTGTTCGAGGCAAGTGAAAAATAGCGTTTTTCTGTGGCTCTTTTACGCCGCGGCGCTTATTGCCGCCGTCATACTGTGCACGGCGGCGGGCAGCGTCAGCGTGCCTCTCGGCGACACGGTGCGGGCGGTGGCAAAGCTCTTCGGCGGC
>JAGDAG010000150.1 GCA_017959625.1 Abditibacteriota bacterium
CCGACGCCATCATGGATATGGTGCGGACCCTGTCCGCAGGGGCTTCCCAGATCAACAGCCCCCTCTTTGAAGTGAGGGAAAAGGCCCGGGTGCTCATCATAGTCCTGGGCGCCGACGGCGGTCTGTGCGGCTCCTACGGCGCCAACGTGCTGAAAAAGGCGGAGGAAGCCATCAGCCACAACAGCAGCTCGGAGATACACGTGCTGCCCTGCGGCAAGAAGTGCGTGGCCTGGTTTGCCAAGAAGCCCTACGCCTGTGAAAAGCAGGCGGAGGACCTGGGCCGCCTCACCTACGCCCAGGTGGAGGAGATCACCGGCTACGCCATAGATTCCTTCAGGAGCGGCCTCATAGACGCCGTGTATCTGGTGTATTCCCGTTTTGTGTCCGCCATGTCGCAGAAGCCCACTGTAAAAAAGCTGCTGCCCATGACGCCTATGCACGAGGGCATCATAGATTCGTCCAGGCTGACCATGGACATGATCTTTGAGCCTGCCATGGACGAGATCCTGGGGGATCTGCTGCCCAAGTATCTGAATACGGTGGTCTATCAGGCCGTGAACGAGGCTATAGCCAGCGAGCACGGCGCCCGCATGACCGCCATGACAAGCGCCAACACCAACGCTCAGGACCTGCTGCAGGAGCTGAGCCTGCAGTACAACAAGGCCCGCCAGGCTATCATCACCAACGAGCTGATAGACATAGTCAACGGTGTCAGCGGTATAAAATAAGTTTTTGGAGGAGTAAGATTTGGCTTCCGGTAAAATAATATCAGTGATAGGACCTGTGGTAGATATCAGGTTTCCCTCCGACAGCATGCCTCAGATGCTGAACGCCGTCACCATCGACATGGGAGAGGGCAAGACCCTCACCGTGGAGGTGGAGCAGATGATAGGCAACGACACGGTCCGCTGCGTGGCTATGGATTCCACCGACGGTCTGGTGAGAGGCATGGAGGCCGTGGACACAGGCGAATCCATCGCCGTGCCCGTAGGCAGAGGCACCCTGGGCAGAGTGTTCAATCTGCTGGGCGACGCCATAGACCAGGCGGGCCCCGTGAACTATGAGAAAAAGCATCCCATCCACAGGGACGCCCCCGGCTTTCAGGACCAGCTGCCGGCCACGGAGCTCTTTGAGACCGGCCTCAAGGTGGTGGACCTGATATGCCCCTACGCCAAGGGCGGCAAGATAGGCCTCTTCGGCGGCGCCGGAGTAGGCAAGACCACCCTGATCACCGAGCTCATCAGAAACGTGGCCGCCGAGCACGGAGGCTTTTCCGTGTTTGCCGGCGTGGGCGAGAGGACCCGCGAAGGCAACGACCTGTGGCGCGAGATGAGGGAGTCGGGAGTACTGGACAAGACCACCATGGTGTACGGCCAGATGAACGAGCCTCCCGGAGCCAGGCTGAGAGTGCCCCTCTCCGCCCTGACCATGGCCGAGTATTTCCGCGACGAAGAGCATCAGGACGTGCTGCTCTTCATCGACAACATATTCCGTTTTACCCAGGGCGGCTCCGAGGTGTCGGCTCTTCTGGGCAGAATGCCCTCCGCCGTAGGCTATCAGCCCTCCCTGGCTACCGAAATGGGTGCTCTGCAGGAGAGGATCAACTCCACCTAGTCCGGCTCCGTCACGGCCATCCAGGCAGTTTACGTGCCTGCCGACGACCCCACCGACCCGGCGCCGGCCACCACCTTCTCCTTCCTGGACGCCACCACCTATCTGGACAGAAAGATATTCGTAAAGGCTATTTATCCCGCGGTGGATCCCCTTACCTCCACCTCCAGGATACTGGACCCCAACATAGTGGGCAGTGAGCATTACAACGTTGCCCGCGAGGTCCAGTCGGTGCTTCAGAAATACAGGGAGCTGCAGGATATCATCAATATCCTGGGCATGGACGAGCTTTCCGACGAGGACAAGCTGACGGTGGCCAGGGCCAGAAGGATAGAGCAGTTCCTGTCCCAGCCCAACTTCGTGGCCGAAGTGTTTACGGGCATCCCCGGAGTTTACGTAAAAAGGGAAGACACGGTGCGCTCCTTCAAAAAGATACTTGAAGGCGACTGCGACGCCTGGCCCGAACAGGCCTTCTATATGGTGGGGACCATAGACGACGCCCGGGAAAAAGCAAAGACCCTGGGCGCAGAAGTATAGCCATGAATACCATAAACGTAGAGATCGTTTCTCCCGAAAGGGTGCTGCTGGAAAGCGCCGACGTGGTTTCGGTGGTGCTTCCGGGAACTCAGGGAAGCCTGGGCATACTCCCGGGGCACGCCCCCCTCATCACCTCCCTTTCCCCGGGAGTGATAGAATACACGGCGGGAAACGAACGGAAGACTCTTGAAATAGAGGGCGGCTTTGCCGAGGTGGTGGACAACAAGCTCATCATCCTCGTCACTCTGCCCGCAGAAGACCCGGCCGGGTAAACTCTGCCGTCCTTTACGGGCGGCTTTTATCATATAAAGGAACGGTTTAATTATGTGCGCAAAAAAGAATAAAGACAACGCCCTTCCTTCCACTTTGGAAGAAAAGCAGAAAGCGCTGGATACGGCGCTGGCCCAGATAGAAAAGCAGCTTGGCAAGGAAAAGATATTCAAGCTGGGGGCAAAGCCCCGCCAGAAGGTGGACGTTATCCCCACGGGCTCTCTTTCCCTCGACCGCGCTCTGGGCGTGGGCGGGCTGCCCCGGGGAAGGATAGTGGAGATATTCGGCTCCGAATCCTCGGGCAAGACCACTCTTGCATATCACTGCATAGCGGAATGCCAGAAAATGGGGGGCATCGCCGCCTTTGTGGACGCCGAGCAGTCGGTGGATCCCCTGTACGCCCAGACGCTGGGGGTGGATATAGACAATCTGTTCGTTTCCCAGCCGGATTCCGGAGAAGAGGCCCTGGAGATCATAGAGGCCCTGGTGCGTTCGGGAGCGGTGGACCTGGTGGTGCTGGATTCCGTAGCCGCCCTTGTCCCCACCGCCGAGATCGAAGGCGACATGGGGGCTTCCCACGTGGGGCTGCAGGCCCGCCTTATGAGCCAGGCCCTCAGAAAGCTGGGGCCCCTGCTTGCCAAATCCAACTGCGTGGCCCTTTTCATCAACCAGCTCAGGGAAAAGGTGGGCATATCCTACGGGAACCCCGAGACCACTCCCGGCGGCAGGGCCCTGAAATACTGGGCTTCCGTGCGTATAGAGGTGAAAAGCGGAGACAAGCTGAAGGCAGGCGGCGAGACTATCGGCTATATGGCCAGGATGAAGGTCGCCAAAAACAAGGTGGCTCCCCCCTTCAAGGTGGTCAAGGTGGAGGTGCTTTTCGGCAAGGGCATAAGCCGCATGGGCGAGCTTATAGATCTGGCCGTGGAAGCCGACATCCTGCAGAAGACCGGCGCCTGGTACAGCTATCAGCATGCCAAGCTGGGGCAGGGGAAGGAGAAAACCAAGGAATACCTGGAGGAGAACCCGGAGCTCTGCGCGGAAATAGAAGAAAAGCTGAAGGAATACTTCAGGGAAGAGGACGCCAAAGCCGCCGGAGAGACCGGCGAGGTGGAGATGGTTTCGGAAGAACAGGAGTTCGAATCCGAAGCGGGCGACGCCGATTAGTTTATGAAAATAACCAGGATCGCGCCGCAGATGTCGAACCCGGAACGGGTGAACATATTTGTGGACGGCGAGTTTTACTGCGGCATCGACGGCTTCCACCTTTACGGCCTGGGCTTAAGGAAAGGCGCCGAGCTTTCGGAGCAGCAGATAAAGGCCCTGGAGGAGATCAGGGAACAGGAGGCTGTGAACAGCAAGGCCATGAGCCTGCTTTCATACCGGGACAGGAGCACCTTCGAGCTGAAAAAACGGCTCCTGGCCGAGGGCTTCGGCGCCGAAGCGGTGAAGAAGTGCATCGGGACCCTGGTGAAAATGGGCGCCGTGAACGACGCCGCCTTCGTCCGCCGCTATGCGGAATCCGCGCGGGGGCGCTATCCCCGGGGAAAGATACTTGCGAAGCTCTGGGAATGGGGCGTCCCTTATTCTTTTTCGCGCCCCATAGTGGAGGAGGTCTGCAGCCCCGAGGAAGAAACGGAGATGGCCCTGGCCCTCGCCCGCAAAAAGGCTGCCTCCGTAAAGGCGGCCTCCCGTTACGAACGGCGGGCGGCCCTTTACCGTTATCTTACCGGCAAGGGCTTTGACGGAGACACGGCTTCCGCCGCGGTTGAAGAGGCGCTGGGATAGTTGCAACTGTCCGGCAAAAGTATTATAATATATATGTGATATTCTTTTGAATAATGTCAAAGGGATCGCGATTCGGGTAGCTTGAGAACTGCTTCATCTTACAGGAGGTGGAGCGTTGGATCTAACTAATTTAGTAGTATGTTTATGTTCCGGCATAGCGTTATGCGCCGTTATTATATATATTGCTTACGCTACGATTTTCAGAAAGCAGATCGAACAGATCAAAAAGGACAGGGAGGCTCTTGCTCTTAAAGAAGAAAAGCTGAAACAGGAAGCGGAAGCTTCCAGAAAAGAAGCTGTGCTGGCGGCCCGCGAAGAGGCCATCAGCCTGAGAGCCGAGATCGATAAAGAACAAAAAGAAAAGAAAGCAGAAATCCAGAGGCAGGAAAGAAAGCTTACCCAAAAAGAAGAATCCTTAGATAAAAGAATCGAAAACCTCGACCGCAAGGAAAAAGCCGTTGCGGAACAGGAAAAACAGGTCCGGGAACGCCGCGCCCGGGCTGACGAACTTGTCCGGGAACGGGAGCAGGCGCTCCAGGGCGTTGCCGGGCTTTCCGCCGAAGAAGCCAGGAATATGGTGGTGGCAAAGGCGGAAAAAGATATGGAGCGGCACGTATCGCGCATTATCCGGGCGGCGGAAGAAAAGGCTAACGACGAAGCAGAGAAGACCGCCAGAAAGATAATCGTCACCGCGATCCAGCGGTGCGCCGTGGAACAGGCGGCGGAATCCACCGTTTCGGTGGTGCCTCTTCCCAGCGAAGAGATGAAGGGCCGCATCATAGGAAGAGAAGGCCGCAACATACGCACCTTCGAGACCCTCACCGGGGTGGATCTCATAGTGGACGACACTCCGGAAGCGGTGGTCATCTCGGGTTATGACGCAGTGCGGCGGGAGATCGCCGGCATCGCTCTGAAAAGCCTGGTGGTGGACGGAAGGATACACCCCGGCCGCATAGAAGAGACCGTGGAAAAGGCCACCAAAGAAGTCAACCAGCAGATGAAGGAAGCCGCCGAAAAGGCTATTTTCGAGACCGGCGTCACCGGGCTGGACAACGAGCTCGTAAAGCTTTTGGGGCGCCTCCGCTTCAGGACCAGCTACGGCCAGAACATGCTGCAGCACTCGGTGGAGGTCAGCCATCTGGCCGGCGCCATAGCCGCAGAGCTGGGGGTGAACGTTTCTCTTGCCCGCAGGGCCGGCCTGCTGCACGACCTGGGCAAGGCTCTTGATTCGGAGATCGAAAAGCCCCACGCCATCATCTCTATGGAAGTCCTGCTCAAATACCGGGAATCCAAAGACGTGGCCGAGGCTGCCGGAGCCCATCACTATGATATAGAGCCCAAGACCGCCGAGGCCGTTATCGTTCAGGCGGCGGACGCCATCTCCGCTTCCCGCCCCGGCGCAAGAAGAGAGACTCTTGAGACCTACGTCAAAAGGCTTCAGAAGCTGGAGACCATTGCCGATTCCTACCCCGGCGTAGATAAAGCCTATGCCGTTCAGGCCGGCAGGGAGATCCGCGTGATGGTGAAGCCCACGGAAGTCGACGACGAAAAAGCGGCGCTGCTGGCCTACGACACAGCCCGCAGGATAGAATCGGAAATGGAATACCCCGGCCAGATCAAGGTGACAGTTATCAGGGAAGTCCGCAATACCGATTACGCAAAGTAGAAAAAGCATAAGGAACGCCTTCGGGCGTTTCTTTTTTTTGGCGGCGTTTGTGCTATAATGAAAAAAACGTCCGGCGCCCCGCCGGACAGAAAAGCGGTACCGGCTATGGATCATTTTGTTTTTGCTTTTGCCCTTCTTTTGCTTTTGCCCGTCTGCCTGCAGGCGGACGCCCTGGATTTTGACAAGGGGCGTATGGACAAGGAGACTCTGCGGGCCTACTGTTCCCGGGCGGTGAGCTGTCTGGATCTGGTGACCGGCGAAGACGACGTGTTTGAAGAGGACCTCCGGATGCTTCTGAATATCGGCGCCAAGTATATAGGCAGGGCCGCCACCTATTCGTGGAGCGGCAATATGTCCTATGCGGCCATAGAAGAACACTACAAAAAGGCCGAACAAAGGGCCGCCGCCTGCCACAAAAAGGATCCGCAGATGCTGCTCCAGGCCGGCCTGTTCGAGATAATCTACCGGGACACCGCAAACAACACCCCCATCCCCCCTCACGTGTTCAGGGCTTTCGGGCTGGAGCCGGAGACACGGAATTTTGATTATGAGAAAATGATCAAGACCTACGGCCCGGACGCCGCTTCAAAGCGCCCCTGGGGCAACGACGCTTCGGCGGTGCCGGACATAAGGAAGCTGGAGACCCGGATGTATTTTTATCTGCAGATCACCCGCTACATAGACGCAGGTTATGAAGCCTTCCACCTGGGGCAGGCAGAGAAGATGGCCGGCTACGACCCCAAAAACTACAAATACTGGGACAAGGTGACGAGCCTGGGCAGAAAATACGCCAGGAAGCATGCGCGAAGGGGTCTGGCGCTTTTCGACTGCCATACCGCCATCACCTCCGGGGGCATGAAGATTGGCGACAGGCATATCTGCGACGTCATAGGGGCCGGCATAGTGCCCGACGAGACCGAATACAAAAACGGCGCCTATATGTGCCGTATCTGCGATTATCACGACTGCTGGCTGCAGTGGATAGGCCGTTCCGCAGGAGGGATCCACCCCCTGGGCTTCCGGGTGGAAAACAATTTCACCATTCTGGAATTCGACAATTACGGCGGAAGCGGCAAGCCTTACGAGCCCACCTTTCAGGCCTTTTTCAACTGGGGCTTCGACGATATAACCTGGTTTGCCCTGCAGCCGGAATGGTACAGGAATCCCTTTCTTATGGAATGCGACGTGTTCCTCAAGAACCACAACCTTGACAGCCGGGGAAGGCAGCAGTATTTTCTGCAGGCGCCCTGCCGGAGGTGCATCACGGAAAAACCCGTTCTGGCCTACAGGATAAAGGACCCTTCCCAAACGGAAAACGTGGAAAGGCTGCTTTCTCTGGAAAGGGCAAAATGGACCATAGAGGGGAACGAAGTCACC
>JAGDAG010000012.1 GCA_017959625.1 Abditibacteriota bacterium
TAATGCTTTGCGGAGCGTCATATCTGAAGGAGGGCAAGGAGAATACGGAAAAAGAAGCGGGATTTCTGAAAGAACTGGGCTTTACGGACATAGAAAAGGAAAACTATTACGGAGTCCGGCAGACCGAGCGTTCCGATAAAGCCGGGCTTTATATTGCCCGCAGAAAAATTTTTGACGGCAGCAAGGAAACGGAGCTGCTGCTGTGCGTGGTGCGTGGCACCGTGGCGGGAGAATGGTTCTCCAACTTCGACGTGGGGGAAGGAGACGAACACAGAGGCTTTGCCGCCGCCGCGGAAAACGCCTTCGGCTATATACAAAGCTATATGGTGCGGCACGCCGTCCCCCGCACTGCCAAGGTCCTCATCACCGGGCATTCCAGAGGAGCGGCGGTGGCGTCCATGCTGGTCCCCATGCTGAAGGAGTCGGGTTTCGGAGAGGATTCGGTTTACGCATACGTGTACGCGTGCCCCAACTATACCAAAAACCTTGTTCCCGGGGAAAAGGGGCTTTTCGGCTTTATGTACGAGGGGGACCTGGTGCCCGCCATCCCCATTTGGGGCTTCGGCATGCGGGGCGAGGTGATAGATTCCGTTTCTTTTTCGCCGGAGGAAAAAAAGCAGCTCAAAGACTCCTTCTCCCGGATCGCCGGCGGGATAAAGACCGTGGCCTTTACCGCGGAGGAGCGGGACGGAGTGGTGGCCGCCATCACGAAGCTTGCTCCGGACCAGGAGGCTTTTTACACCACGGTTTACAGCAAGTCCAGGCTTATAAAAGCAGACCCCATGACCACCTATGATTTCTGCGTCAAAATGGGAAAGATAATGGTGCAGAGGGAGGTAAAGCGCGTGCTCAGGGTGCCCGACGATTTCAACGGCATAATGTGGGCCTTTGTCACGGACGGAGCGGCTTCCCCGAAAATAATCCAGAGCCATTCCATCGAAATGTATTACGCTCTTACGCAGGTTTACAACGCCCGTTTTGCCAAGGCTGCAAACTGATAAAGGCGGCCCTTTTTGTCTTTACAACAAGCCGGAAATATAGTATAATCTATTATGTATACCAAGATTATTTGTAAGGAAGATTATGGTAGCCGTATATCCCGGAAGCTTTGACCCGATAACCTGCGGGCATCTCGATATAATCGAGAGGGCCTCCCGCATTTTTGACGAAGTGGTGATCCTCTGCGCCGTGAATCCCTCGAAGACGTCTATGTTTTCCCTTGAGGAAAAGCAGCGGCTCATCACCGAAGCGGCGGGGCATCTTCCCAACGTGCGTGTGGATCATTTCACCGGCCTGCTGGTGGATTATATGCACGCCAACGGGTTCAGGGTTGCCATAAAGGGCCTCCGGGTCATAAGTGATTTTGAGTATGAACTTCAGATGGCGCTTATGAATAAAAGACTGGCAGAGGATATTGAGACCTTTTTCATGATGTCCGGTTCCGAGCATTTGTTTTTAAGCTCCTCGCTGGTGAAAGAGCTTGCGGGCTTTGACACACCCCTTGACGCGCTGGTTCCTCCGTGTGTCGTAGGGCCATTATTAGAAAAAATCAATTCCAAACGGTAGGGTTATTGCCATGAGCAAAAATTACGATGATATAAAAGTGAAAAAGGTATCCGGTTCCTCCTCCGGCAAGAGCGACGCAAGGGCGGAGCTGCATAAGCTGGAGAAGATGTTTGAAAAAAAGATACTGTTCGGCTACACCATAGTGAAGGTGGATGACGTGATCGCGCAGACCCAGAAGATCAGCGCCAACCTTCCGGCAGAACTGGAACAGGCCAAGAGTATCCTCAAACAAAGCGAGATCACCATCGCCCAGGCCAACAACGAGGCCGACGCCATCATCAACAAGGCCAACAGAGAAAAGAACAGCATCCTTCAGGACGCTCAGATGAGGGCCGACGACATGGTTTCTCAGGACACCGTCACCGAGCGGGCGCGTTATGAAGCCGCGACCCTTATCAACGAAGCCAACGTGAATATCGCCAACGCCCAGACGGAGCTGAACAATTATTCCCTGGAAGTGCTCGACAGCCTGAGAGAGCTTATAGAAAACTATCTTTCAAGCGTCAACACCACCATTGACAATATCCAGGGGACCATAGAAGCCAGGGGAGCCATAGAAGCGGAATATCCCGAAGAGGCGGGCGAAGGCTCGTTTGCCGGACCGGCGGAAGAAGAAGCCCCCGAAGCGCCCGAAGCTGTCCCGGAAGACGAAGACGACGAAGACGACGAAGAATAATAAAGACCAAGGTCTTTGATAAGGAGTGATTTATATGCCAAGTGTAATGGAAAGCATCTACAAGAGGGCAAAGGAAGCGCAGCTTACCATCTGCCTTCCCGAAGCAGAGGACGTGCGGACGATACAGGCTGCCGAAATGATCGTCAAGGAAGGGATTGCCAAGGTCATACTTATTAATCCCATGGAAAAGATCGAAAAGGCGGTAAAGGAATGCGGCGCCGATATTTCCGGCTGCAGGATAGTCGATCCCGTCCAGAGCCCGGATTTTGAACGCTACGCTCATCGTTTTTACGAGATACGTATGAAGAAGGGCATGACCGAAGAGAAGGCTCACGAGGTCATCAAGGATCCCCTGCATTTCGGCTGTATGATGGTCAACGAAGGCGACGCCGACGGACAGGTCTCCGGCGCTACACACTCCACCTCCGACACTATACGCCCCGCTTTGCAGATCATCAAGGCGGCCCCGGGCTGCAAGACTGTCTCGGCATTTTTCCTGATGATAGTGCCCGACTGCCCCTACGGCGAGAACGGCGTGTTCATATATGCGGACTCCGGCCTGGTCATCGACCCTACCGACGAAGAACTGGCGGAGATAGCCATCCAGTCTGCCAAAACCATGCAGAACCTTTGCGGCATAGAGCCCCGCGTGGCCATGCTCAGCCTTTCCACCAAGGGCTCCGCGAAGCATGAGATAATCGACAAGGTCATAAGGGCCACCGAGATCGCAAAGGAGAGAGCGCCGGAGCTGATGCTGGACGGCGAGCTTCAGGCAGACGCCGCCATCATTGACGCCATAGGCAAGTCCAAGGCTCCCGGCAGCCCCGTTGCCGGCAAGGCCAACATCCTTATCTTCCCCGACCTGAACTGCGGCAACATTGCCTACAAGCTTACGGAAAGGCTGGCCAAGGCAGAGGCCTACGGCCCTGTGCTGCAGGGTCTCCGCAAGCCGGTGAACGACCTGTCCCGCGGGTGCAAGGCTTCCGACATAATGAACGTTGCCGCCATCACCGCCTGCCAGGCCATTTATTCGGAATAAGGGGGGCGCATGAAGGTATTGGTTCTCAATTCCGGTTCTTCTTCGCTGAAATTCCAGCTGATAGAGACCGAAAACGGCAAGGTGCTTGCAAAAGGGCTTTGCGACAGGATAGGCATAGACGGGAGCTCCCTCACCTATTCCACCGACAAAAAGGAAAAATTCGAAGGATATATCGAAAACCACAAGGCGGCCCTTGACAAGGTGTTCGCGCTTCTTACCGATAAGGAAAAGGGCGTTATCGGCAGCATTTCCGAAATAGACATAGCAGGGCACAGAGTGGTGCACGGCGGAGAGAAGTATTCCAGCCCCGTGCTGGTCACCGACGGCGTGCTGAAGGATATCGAAGAACTGAGCGCTCTGGCTCCTCTCCACAATCCCGCCAACGCCATGGGCATCGAGGCCTGCCTGGCGGTGATGGAGGGCGTGCCCCAGGTGGCCGTATTTGATACGGCATATCACCAGACCATGCCCGATTACGCCTATATGTACGCGCTGCCTTACGAGCTTTATGAAAAATACGGCATCAGGCGCTACGGCTTTCACGGCACCAGCCACAAATTCGTGGCAAAACAGGCAATGAACATGCTGGAAGAAAAAGGAAAGAAGCCCGAAGATACCAAAATAGTCACCTGCCACCTTGGCAACGGCTGCTCCATGGCTGCCGTAAAGGGCGGAAAGGTGATAGATACCACCATGGGCTTTACTCCCGTGGCGGGCTGCGTCATGGGCTCCCGGGTGGGAGACGTGGATCCTTCGTGCGTCACCTTCCTGGAGGAAAAAATGGGGCTTTCCCCCGCCGAAGCGGACAAGCTTATGAACAAGGAAAGCGGCCTTCTGGGCGTTTCCGGGCGTTCGTCGGATATGAGAGACATAATCGACAACAAGGAGACCGACCCCAGAAGCATGCTGGCTTTCAGGATGTTTGCCTACAGGGTAAAGAAGTATATCGGCGCCTACGCCGCCGCCATGAACGGCCTTGACGCCGTGGTGTTTACCGGCGGAGTGGGGGAAAACAGCGAGCCTCAGAGAAAGCAGATCTGCTCCGACCTGGAATATCTGGGCATAGAGCTGGATCTCGAGCTCAACCACAAGCTTTCGTGGGAGCTTGACCCGGAGAAGGACGTTTTTTACGGAAACGTGGATCTTTCCGTGAAAAAGAACGGAAGCATACTCCGCATCCCCACCAACGAAGAGCTGATGATAGCTACGGAAGCCGTGGAAGTGGTCTCCGGAGCAAAATAAAGGAAAATCTGCAAAGGGCTGTAAAAGATCAAAAGTTTTTTGCAGTCCTTTTTTTATGAATCATGGATCTTAGTATTTTTCCCCAGACGGGGCTTTTGGTTTTTTCGCTTTTCGTGTGCCTCGTTGCGGGGCTCCTGAAAAACTATTACAGCAAGTCGGTGATCAGCACCCGTTCCAGCGAGCTGTATCTTTACAGCGCCGCCACGGCGGGGATGAGCGCCGTGCTGATCTTTGCCTTCAGCGGTTTCCGGCTGGAGTGGTCGGTATATACCGTTTTGATGTCGGTCCTGTTCGGCTTTGTGACCATGCTTCAGAACGTCGCCATTACCAAGGCGCTGGTGATAGGCCCCTATTCCTACACCTGCGTCCTGGGTTCGGCGGGGACCATGATAAGCGCCCTGTCGGGGTATTTCTTCTTTGGCGAGGTCCTGACGGCCGTAAAGATCGCGGGCATGGCCTTTATGCTCGTCTGCTTTGCCCTTTCGGTAAAAAAGGACGAAGACGGCAAAAAGGGCAACCTGATATGGTTCCTGCTGGCGCTTACCGGCGCCGTGACTACGGGAGTCATCGGGCTTCTGCAGAAGATACACCAGAATTCGCCTCACAAAAACGAGCTTCTGGCGTTTCTTGTTATCGCCTTCGTTTTTTCGTATATCTTTTCGCAGATATTCTTTTTGTTTGCCAAAAGAGGCGAAAAAAAGGCGGGAGAGATGCCGGAGCAGAAAAAAACTCCCGGCTTTGTTTTTATGCTGCTGGCTGTTTCGGCCCTGTGCATCGCCCTGAACAATATCATAAACCTGTTTCTTTCGGGAGTCATGGAAGCCGCCGTGTTTTTCCCCGTGGTCAACGGCGTGGGGCTCATACTCAGCATACTGTTCTGCATGCTGCTCTTCAGGGAAAAGCTCCAGCCCCTTCAATGGGTCGGCGTGGTGTGCGGCGTGATCTCCACCCTGCTTTTGTGTATGCCTTAGATAAACAGTTCAAATAAATCAAACAGGCTGCTGCCTTTATGGCAGCAGCCTGTTTTTGTGTCCGTTTGTCACGCAGAGCCGAAGAGGCCTTTTATAAAGCTTCTTATGACATGCCTGCAAAAAAGCCTTCCCGGACAGCGGAAACCGTGGTCTCCGGAAGGGCGGAATCTGTTTGGTTTTTATACACGGGCTCCCGGGAAGCGTTGGGAACAAAATCCCAGGCCTTTGCGCTGTCCATATCCCCGAAAGGCGCAAACCTGCCCGCGCCGTTGCTCCATATCAGCATCCGGTCGGCGGTTCCGTATTTCTCTTTGTTTTTCTGCAGGTACGCGGCGTCGGGCATTATCCTCCAGTGCTCTTTTGCGCCGCCCTCATATTCGAGCCTCAATACGTCCGGCGCGGCAAAGCTTACCGAGACGGGAACGGGAGTCTTGTGGCCCGTGTTCTCGGACTGCATGAACTCCGGAGGAAGGATATACCGGATGATAACGGTCTTCCCGTTGGCCTTCTCGGCCCGGATCTCGTCCACAACCACCCGTTCGCTGCGGATCCACGGCTGCTTTTTGAAGGGCGAGAGCAGCGCCACCACAAATGTTTTTCCGTCTTTCGTAAAGGTTTTATAAACTGTTTCGCGGCTGCCCTTGCTTTTGTCGACGCCGGTCCATCCCGCTTTTCCGACTGTCTCCTTCAGCTTTTTGGAGTCAAAGGAAATGCTTTTGTTTTCCTCTTGGTTTTTCCGCACCGTTTTTTCGATTATCACCGCATCGCCGTATTCCACGGCAAAGGAATAATAAACGTCCGAGTCGCTCACATACTTGTTCAGGTATTCCGGAACGCCGGAAACCACCACGGAATAAGAATGCCCGCAAAGGGGCAAAACGAAAACCATAAGGAAAACGAAATAAAGTGTTGCCTTTTTCATTTTTCGATCCTCTCTTCGGGCGCGGAGCGATATCCCGCCCCGGTGACGGCCGCGCCCGTCTTTTTTCGTTATTTCTGTTATAAAAGTTCCGGCGGTCAAAAAAACTGCCCTTTAA
>JAGDAG010000151.1 GCA_017959625.1 Abditibacteriota bacterium
ACAATGAAACTTAAAGCCTTCTGGCTCCTTTGGCTGATCCTGTGCTGCCTGCCTCTCTGCGCCCTTGAGGGCGGGATAGAGGCCGACGAAGGGAAGGTTATCAACCCCGGCATCATAGGGCCCGGGGTCAACTTCAGCTTTTCCGATTATGAATATTTCAACATGATCACCGGGGACCAGTGGGACGGTATCGAGAGCCGCCACGTGCCTTTTCCGGGGGACACAAAGGAGTGGGACCGCTTCAACGCCCTCATGGACTACGCCGGCTTTTCCTATATACGCCTGTGCGTGGGAGTCAACCAGTGGGAGCCGGTGAACGACAACTCCGACCCCTGGGATACGGATCTGGAAAGCGGCTTTATTTTCTCCCCCGGCTTCCGGAAGGCCCATCCGGAGCTGCCCGGGGAAACCTGGCTGAACGACAAGGCCTATATGGACGCCCTTTACAGGCTGCTGGACCGCTGGACCCGGCAGGACAAATACGTGGTGCTGGGCAACTGGGACGAGGGCAAGGGCAACTTCGGAGGCGCTCTGGGCAACTGGCTCAAGGCCCCGGACGCTCCCAAGGACAGGCGGGCTCTCTACTGCAGCATCCCCGAGCTCACCGAGTCTCTGGCGGCCGCCTGCCGGCACCTGAGGCGGGACAAGGGCTTCACCTGTGTGAAGGGGGTATCCTTCTACAACGAGCCCGAAGGCTTTGACAGGTATTACGACACCCTGGCGGAGGTTTACGGCACTCTGGGTGCCCAGCTGGAGCGGCTGGGGGTCCGGGACGAGATAAAGATACAGGCCTTCGACGGCGCGGTGTTCTACAGCCGGGAAAAGGGCTGGCCGGAGGACGGAGTGAAGCGGCTCCTGGACAGGGCGGGCAGCAATATGGATATAGTGTCCTGCCACGATTACTGGACCTGCTTCGACTATGAGGATCCGCTGCCTCCCCGGGCCCAGGGCACCATAAAAAGCTTCAGCGAAGAAAAAGAGAACGGCCCCGCCATGGAGCAGATAAAAGAATACTGCAGGACCCACGGGCGGGAGGATATACCCTTTGTCATAGGCGAGCTTGGGGCCTTTGCCTATTCGGGAAAGGAAACGGATCCCGCAAGCTTCAAACAGCGGCTCCACAGCGCCGAATATACCGCCCGGGCCTTCAACAACGGCGTGAAGGCCGTGGCCTTCTGGGTGTACAACACCAACTACCACAGCGCCTGGAGACTGATAACCTTCGACGAAAACGGGAATTTCTGCCCCGACCCGGTGAGCTATTACCCGCTGGCCCTCACCATGCGCTATATACCCGGCGGCTCCCACGTTTTCGAGACCCGGGTCACCGGCTGCCGCGACCCGCAGGGAGCGCAGAGGGTGTGGTGCTGCGGCGCGCGCAAGGGCAAAAACACCACTCTCCTGGTGGTGAACGACGGCGAAGCCGCCGATATAGCCCTTCCCGCCGGTTTTGACGGGCTCCGCCATCTTTACGTCACCGACGCCTGCAAGGACAGGATATATACCGCGGAGCGCCGGAAGGACGGAACGGCGCATCTCGAAAAGGAAAGCATCAACGTGTTTACGGATCTCGGCTATTGAAACGGGGAAAACGGGGCAAAAAAAACGCCCGCCCTTGACAAACCCCGCATTTTTGCTTTATAATAATAATGTCGATCGGGCAGGAGTAGCTCAACTGGTAGAGCGCTAGCCTTCCAAGCTGGATGTCGCGAGTTCGAACCTCGTCTCCTGCTCCATTGTCATTCCCTGCGCAGGAGTAGCTCAGTTGGCAGAGCGTCAGCTTCCCAAGCTGGATGTCGCGAGTTCGAGCCTCGTCTCCTGCTCCATCTGTTTTTCTCCGCATTTGCCGGGGCAAAGCAGTTTTTTTTTATCCGGAGGAAACTTATGAAGCTTCTTTTGCTCCTCGTTATGATCGGCGCGTTTTGCCTGCTGCCTGCCCATGCTTCCGGTTTGGCAGGCTGGCAGGCTCTCTGCCGCCCGGAAGGGCTGCCCGTGGAAAAAGGCCCGTCGGGAGTGCCCATGGGAGGCATAGGCTGCGGATATCTGGAATTCGGCCCCGAAGGCTTTCTGGTGCGCAACTGCATGAACAATATCCACGAATCCTATATAGGCGACCCCCGGGGATCCTTCTTCGCCCTGCGGGAAGAGACTCCTTCCGGTACCGCTTGCATCCGTCTGCAGAAGGACGGCGATACAGTTTTCGGCATGAAAGGGGTGGAGGATATAGACTACTCCGGCATGTTCCCCCTGGCGGACAGCAAATATACGGCCCGGTCCCTGGGGACCGCCGTCGGCATGACCGCCTACTCCTTTCTGACGCCGTATAACGTAAAGGACTGCGCTCTTCCCGCGGCGTTTTTTGACTTTACCCTTACCAATACGGCCAAAAGCAAGGCCCGCCTGAGCCTGTTGTTCTCCTTCGCCGACGTTATCGGCAGGGGCATAAAGGACACGGACCGCTGGCAGGAGGAGGGCTTCCGCATGGACGGCAATTCTGCCTATTGGCATTTTATGACGCCTCCGCCGACGAAGGCTTCTCCCATAAGCGAAAACGGCTGGACAGGGGCTTCCCTGAACGCTGCCGCGCCCTTCAGGCCTTCCAAGCTCACGCTGCAGAACTACAACGGGCATATAGCCCTGCTCTCCGACGGAGAGACCTCCTTTGCCGAATATATGCTGTCGGACGGGGAGGCCTTTGGCTCCTTTATCGGGACCGGGGCCATGAAGGCCTCCGCAGGCAGGCTCTCCCTCTCCCCCGCGGACAAGCCCGAAAAGGCCCTGGCAGTCACCAGGACCGTGACCCTGGAGCCCGGGGAGACCAAAAAGGTGTCCTTTCTCCTGTGCTGGTTCGCGGACAGGCATTCTGAGGAGACCCTGGCCGGGGCGAAACACCACGCCGGCATGAGCTATGACAAATACTACACCAACTTCTTTGACGGGATAGGCGGGCTGTGCCGGTACGTGACGGCAGAGCGGGAGCGGCTCCTGGAGGAGACCCTTTCCTGGCAGCTGCCTCTGCTGAGGTCGTCTCTTCCCGGCTGGCTGAAGTTCAAGATCATCAACAGCGGCTATACGGTTTATACCAACGGCGTGCTGACCCGGGACGGCGACTATACCTCTCTGGAAGGAGGCATGGGCGGCCTGGGGGGTACCATGGACCAGAAGCTGTCCTCCAACCCCTTCGTTTACGCCCTTCTGCCTATGCTGGACAGGAACGAGAACATGCAGTTCGGCAACTATCCCGAGCCCGGGGGCGAGATAAGCCATTTCGACGTGCATTATTACGACGGCATCAACACCCACGTCAAAAGAGAGGACGGGGGCATAGGGCAGAACAGCGATATGGCCCGGGCCGCGGGCACTCAGGGGAGCATGGTGGACAATACGGGCGCCTGGCTCATCCAGCTGGTGAAGACCTGCGAGCAGACCGGCGACGGAAGCCTGATCAGGCGGTACTGGCCCCGCATCAAGGCGGCCCTTGCCTTTATGGAAGCAAGGCACAACTCGCTGGGCTTTCCCGATTACAACACCACCTACGACGATTATCCCCATCCCAAGGGCTTCGTATATACCGCCGTGCTGTATCCCGTGATGCTGGAGGCTGCCCGCCGGGCGGCGGAGCTTGCCGGCGACGGGGAGTATGCCGAAAAATACAAAAAAATGCGCGAAGAGGCTCTCCGTGGAGCGGAAGCCCTTTGGGTCGCCGATGGGGGCTACTACGCCTACGGCTATGATTTCGGGAAGGATAAGCCGGTGGCCGGCACTATCCACACCGGGGCCATGGCAGGGCAGTTCATAAGCCGCCTTTTGGGCTGGGACGATCTGCCTTACGACAGGGCGAAGCAGTCCCTGGCCTTTACCCTGCGGACCGCAATTCAGAAAGCTCCCGGGTATTACAGCCCCAAGGTCTACGACCTGGAGGACGAACGGTATCTGGATATGCAGGGCTCTGCCTGCTGGCCCTTTTATCAGGACAGCTACGTGGCCATGGCGGCAATACAGGCGGGGATGGTGAAGGACGGCCTCACCCTGCTGGAGGCCACTCAGAAGGTCCACGCGGACAAGGGCTATCTGTGGACCCAGAGCCTTTGGACCCCGGCGTTCCTCACCTATATGACCGCTCCGGTGAGCTGGTATATCACCCAGATCCTGGCGGGGGCCGCCATAGACGTGAACAGCCGCGTCCTGACCCTGGGGCCCGTGAAAACGGGAGACAAGGTGTCGCTGCCCCTTTATTTCCCGGATTTCTGGGCGGAGCTGTATATCGATCATACCCGGGGGCGGGCGCAGCTTAAGATCACCAAAAGCCGCCGGGTCCACGTCTTTGAGACCCTGCGTATCTGGACGGGGGACGGCAGCCGGGAGACCGTGGCTCTGCCCGGGCCCTTCAGGACCGAAAAGGGAGCCGCGCTGGACCTCACTCCCTGGTTCGCTCTCCTGACCGCCTGTCAGGGCGACCCTGCTTTGCTGAAGCCCGCCGTGGAATACAGGGCCTACGTGCCCGAGCTGGAAGCGGAGGGCAGCGGGGCGAAAAAAGAGACCTTTGCGGAAGGCTCTCCGGCGGAGATCGGGACCGCCGCGGAAATAAACGGCCCTCTTGCGGGAGAGAAGACCGTGTATTCCGGCTTTTTGCTGCCGAAATACCGGGAGGAATATGAGCTCTTCGCCGTCACCGACGGCAAAGCCCGGCTGGAGATAAACGGCAAAGACCTGGGGGCCGGCGGCAGGTATCTCTTTGACGAAAGAAGAAAATACGCCTTTGTCCTCACCGCAGAACAGGCTTCCTTTGTCCGCCTGGAGTGGCAGAGCCCTTCCCAAACAAGGGAGACGGTGCCCTCGCGCCGCATCTATACCCCCGTGGAGGTAGGCATGCCGGTGTATTGCGCGGACGCCACGGAGCTGAAGGCTCCCGTCCGGGTGGAGAACGGACATCTGGGCTTTATAGAAAACGGCTGCTACGCCGTGCTGCCCCCTATGGATATACCCGCCGGGCGCTACACGCTGGCGGCGGAGGTGTCCAGCGCCACCGAGGGCGGTGTCCTGACCGTTAAGTCGGGAGATGTGACTCTCTGCAGCATAAACGTGACCAATACCGGCGGCTGGAACGATTTCCGCAAAGAGACCGCCGCCTTTGACACGGACGGGAGTTCCGGGCCCCTGCGCCTGGAGTTTGCAGGGGGCGCAGGCTATCTTTTCAACGTGAAGACCGTTACTTTGACCGAATTATAAGAAGGGACGTATGAGCATTTTGCAGAATTTTGCCTTGAAGACCTGGGAGCTCACAACGCAGATGGCTCCTTATATACTGTTCGGCTATCTTATGGCCGGGGTGATCCGGCTGTTTTTGTCCGTGGACAAGATCAAAAAATACCTGGGGGACAAAAACCCTCTGGCGGTGCTGTGGGCGGCGCTCCTGGGAGTGCCCCTCCCTCTCTGCTCCTGCGGCATCCTTCCCGTGGCGGCTTCCCTGAAAAACAGCGGAGCCGGCAGAGGCGCGGTGGCGTCGTTCCTCCTTTCCACGCCCCAGACCGGGATAGACAACATCATCGCCACCTACGGCCTTATGGGCCGGGCCTTCGCCCTGTGGCGCCCGGTGCAGGCCTTTCTGATGGGGCTTCTGGGGGGCTCACTGATACAGTGGCTCGACAAAGAGCCCGAGGTGGTATGCGATGAGGACGGTTCGCCGGAGGGAGAAGAAGCAACGGAGGAATGCTGCTGCGAAAAAGAGCAAAAGTCCTGCTGCTGCGAAGATCCGGGATGCGATAGCGAAGAAAAGGCGGAAGCATGCGAATGCGAAAATGAGCAGAGCTCCTGCTGCTGCGAAACGAAAGAGCCTGAGTGCTGTTGTGAAGAAAAGGCAGAGCCGGAATGCGAATGCGGAAAAGAAGAGGAAACGTGCTGCTGCGAAAAAGAGCAAAAATCCTGCTGCTGCGGAAAAGAAGATGCGGACTGCAGCTGCTGCGGAGAACCGAAAGGCAAAAACCCCGTTGTTTCCGCTTTTGTTTACGCCTTCTGGCAGCTCCCCGCCGAGATAGGCGGCCATCTGCTGCTGGGCCTGGTTATAGCAGGGCTTTTTTCCGCTTTGTTCGACCCCGGGGCTTTCCGGGGTTCCTTCGGAGGGCTTTGGGGCCAGATAGGGGTATGCGTCCTGCTGGGTCTGCCCATGTACGTCTGCTCCACTGCGTCCATACCCCTGGCGTATTCCCTGATACAGGCCGGTTTTGAACCGGGAGCCGCCCTGGTATTCATGGTTACGGGGCCCGAGACCAACCTTGCGGCTTTTCCCGTGCTGCACAAGATACTGGGGGGCAGGGGAATGATCATATATCTGGCCTGCGTCATACTTACCGCCTGTATTTGCGGCCTGCTCCTCAACGGCTTTCTGTCCTTTTCGCCGGTCCCCGGGGCCGCCGCCGCGGCCCACTCCCACGCCGGCTGCGCGTGGGGCGTCCTGCTTCTGGCAGTGCTGGTCTGCGGCGCCGCGAGGAGATATATCAAAAAATAACCCCACGGTGAAGTCTTAGCGGTTGCGGGTCATCTCGGCGGTTTTTCCGTATGGAAAAACCGGTAAGAGATCTCCCCGTCATAGAAGTTGCTTATTACAGGGTTTCAAAAAGGACGTCAGGGATCCTGAATGTTTGTTTACATCGTTTCAAATCATCAAAACACTGTTTTTTATACCGGCGTTACCAATGATATCAGGCGCCGTATGTACGAACACAAAAGCGGGTTGCAGAAAGGTTTCACGAAAAAGTACCAGTGCACCGTGCTTTTGTATTACAGGGAGATCGCCGATCCTGGCGAGGCGATAGCTTTCGAAAAAAGCCTTAAGAAATTCAGACGCTCGGCAAAGCAGAGGCTTATCGGTTCGGTCAATCCCGGTTTTTCGGACCTTTCGGCTGATTGGGAATTCGGCGAATTGAAAGTGCCCTTGCTTTATAAGCCTTTTATGAAGCGCTGACCGAGCGCTTCTCATCCGGGATGACGGCGAGGGGCAACTTCTATGATTCGGAGATCTCTTACCGTCGCCTTGCCTTTGGCAAGCCGTCGCCGAGATGACCCGCATCAGCAAAGCCTGAACCTGCGCCGAGATGACATCTAAAAGGCAACTTCTATGATTCGGAGATCTCTTACCGCCAAGCCTTACGGCTTGTCGCCGGGATGACCATGAGCAGCCAAGTCGTCGGCGGGATGACGGCGCTATGGGGCGAACTGCCGGGATGACCCGCGGGGATAAGGCAGATGCGCCACCGAAGATAAATGCCGTAACAAAATTCCGGCTCCGCCTGCAGCGGAGCCGGGCGTATAAAGGCGGCCGGTTTATATTCTGTATATCCTGCCTTCTTTCCTTGCCGGCGGGGCGGGGAGAGGGCCTTTCATATAGCCCACCGCGCAGTGGCCGACGCCTTCCCATTCCCCTTCTATGCCCAGCTCTTTCAGAAGCTTTTTGTATTTGGGCATCTCGAATTCTTCCTTTGCCCTGTGTATCCAGATGCTTCCCAGGCCCAGCGAGTGGGCGGCGAGCATCAGGTTTCCCATCATCAGGCTGCCGTCGTAGATCCCGGTGGGGCAGCTCTTGTCCGCCAGCACTATGATCACCGCAGGGGCGCCGTAAAACGGATCGAAGCCCTCCTGCCAGCCTCCTATGGCCCTGTTGTCATCCGCCAGTTCGTCCCGGGTCTTTTTGTCCGTCACTTCTATGGCTATGGCCGCCTGCCGGCCCATTCCGCTGGCGGCGTAAAGCCCGGCCTCCAGTATTTTGTCCAGGGCTTCCCTTGGGGGCATCTCCGAAGCAAAGCTGCGGATGCTCCGGCGTTCCTTCATGGCTTTCAGTATCTGTTCCATGTTTCATTCCTCCGGTCTTCGGTATGCCGGCTTTCTGCCGGCGCTTATATCTTATTATACCACTTCCGGCGGGGAATGTGGCGGAAAAGAAGCATTTTTTCCCGGAGAGCGGCGGGTGGTTTTCCCCGGCGGGATATGGTATAATAATAATGTGCCTGACACAAAGGAAAGCCCTGACTGAAAGGCGGCAGCAGAAAATCACCCCGGGATAAGCGCCGTTCCTTTCGGAACGGCATATTTTATTATAAGGTGGTTAAAAATGGAAACACGCGTAGCGGTGATAAGCGTTATTCTGGACTGCGGGGATGCCGCTCCCCTTTTGAACGGACTCCTGCACGAATACAGAGACTGGATAATAGGACGTATGGGCATACCCTACAAAGCCAAGGGAGTGTGCATAGTGAGCGTTGCCCTGGACGCCCCCCAGGACGTTATAGCGGCCCTTTCGGGAAAGATAGGAAAGATAGAAGGCGCTTCCGTAAAGACCTCCTATTCTTCTCTGGTGACAAAGGAGGATATGTAGATGCAGTACAGATACGATCCCGCTTCGCATAACGCCGACGAATTCATAAACCACGGCGAGATACTGGACACCCTGGCCTGGGCGGAGGAACACAAGAACGACAGGCCTCTCATCGAGGAGATACTGGAAAAGGCCCGTCCCCGAAAGACTGCCGACGGCTGGCATTGCGGCGGCCTTTCCCACAGAGAGGCTTCGGCGCTGCTGGCCTGCGAACTTGAAGACCTGAACCAAAGGATATTTGAAACGGCGGAGGAGATAAAGCTGGCTTTTTACGGCAACAGGATAGTGATATTCGCTCCGCTGTATCTCTCCAATTACTGCGTCAACGGCTGCGTTTACTGCCCGTACCACCTGAAGAACAAGACCATCCCCCGCAAAAAGCTTACTCAGGAGGAAGTTAAGGCGGAGGTCGTCGCCCTTCAGGATATGGGGCACAAGCGCCTGGCCATAGAAGCGGGGGAGGACCCGGTGAACAACCCCCTGGAATATATCCTGGACTGCATAAACACCATATATTCGGTGAAGCACAAAAACGGCGCCATCAGAAGGGTGAACGTGAATATCGCCGCCACCACCGTGGAGAACTATCGCAGGCTGAAGGATGCGGGCATAGGCACGTATATCCTGTTTCAGGAGACCTATCACAAGGAAAGCTATCTCAGGCTGCATCCCACGGGGCCCAAGCACGATTACAACTATCACACCGAGGCTATGGACCGCGCCATGGAGGGCGGCATAGACGACGTGGGCCTGGGGGTCCTGTTCGGGCTGGATCTGTATAAATACGAATTTGCCGGCCTGATAATGCACGCGGAGCATCTGGAGGCGGCCTTCGGGGTGGGGCCCCACACCATATCGGTGCCCCGGGTGAAAAAGGCCGACGACATAGACCCGGACGCCTTCGACAACTCCATCTCCGACGAGACCTTCGCAAAAATAGCCGCCTGCATACGCCTTGCTGTGCCCTATACGGGGATGATAATCTCCACCAGAGAGACCGAAGCGGTGCGTTCGCGGCTCCTCAGGTGCGGCGTTTCCCAGGTGAGCGGCGGTAGCCGCACCTCCGTGGGAGGCTATACCGAAGAGGAACGCCCCCACGACACCGAGCAGTTCGACGTGTCGGACCAGAGGTCTCTGGACGAGGTGGTCCGCTGGCTTATGGAAAACGGCCATATTCCTTCCTTCTGCACCGCCTGCTACCGGGAAGGCAGGACCGGCGACAGGTTCATGAGCCTCTGCAAGAAGGGGCAGATACAGAACTGCTGCCACCCCAACGCCCTTATGACCCTTACGGAGTATCTTGTGGACTACGCTTCCCCCGAAACAAAAAAAACGGGTTATGCAATGCTGGAAGAAGAACTTGAAAAGGTGCCCTCGGAAAAGGTGCGCAAGATAGCCCTTGAAAACATAAAGGCAATAAAAAACAGCGAAAAACGGGATTTCAGGTTTTAGCTCCCCAAATATAAAAATAACCTGTGTATCGGCATTGAAAACAAAGCGCATATTCTGATATAATAATATCGGACGAATCAGGGAAGCCGGTGCAAATCCGGCGCGGTCCCGCCGCCGTGAGCAGCGACGAAAGCCAACAAGGCCACTGAGGATATCGGGAAGGCCGGCAAGTAGGTTTGAGCTGTGAGCCGGAATACCTGGCGTTAAATAAAAACTTCGCGGACTGGGTTTTTTGAGAGGACATATACGGGTCCCCGCATATTTGCGGGGGCCTTTTTCATACCCCGTCTGCGGCATTCAAACGAGGTATTTGTAATGCTGAATCAAAAGAGAGCGGCCCTCTCTCACAAAAAGGGCTTTACCCTTATAGAGCTCCTGGTGGTGATAGCAATAATCGCCATACTTGCCGCCATCCTTTTCCCCGTATTCGCTCAGGCGCGGGAAAAAGCGAGGCAGACCCAGTGCCTTTCCAACATAAAGCAGGTCGGCACAGCCTGGCACATGTATACTCAGGATTGGGATGAGACTGCCTGCCCCACATACGATCTGGATACCTTCTCCATTTGGTGGGACGGCAAGGACAACACCTGGGTGGACGGAAAGTTCTATTCCGACCAGGGCTTCCTGAGCCCCTATACCAAGAACGGGCATATCACAGGCTGCCCCTCCTTCAGGGGCCAGTCCTTTGACCGCCAGATAACCGGCTACGGCTACAATGTATACATAGGCGGCGACTACGGCGGCTGGGGAGACAACGGAGCGTATTATACTCCTCCCATCGCAAAGGTGGGCGCCATAGTCAAGCCTGCGGAGACTCTCCTTTTCGGCGACACAGCCTGCAATTCCGGCGGAGTCATTTACGGCAACAATACCATGTATGCCGACAATTCCATGGGCGCCTTCGGGTACCTGCATTTCAGGCACAACGACAAGGTTGCCAACGTTGTTTACGCCGACGGACACGCTGCGGGTATGAGCAATCCCAATATCCTGGTGGATTCCAAGTTCAAGACCCTGGGCAGAGCAGAGAAAAGGCTGTATCTTCCCGATGCGGAATCATATAAAAAAAATATCCCGGACCGAAAGGCCCGGGCTTTTTTTTGCCGTGCCATTATTCAATGGCGTATGATCCGCCTCCCGGCGTTTCGCCCGGGCTGTCGGCGCGTGGCTATGGCTGTTGCGGGTCATCTCGGCGGTTCGCCTTTGGGCGAACCGGTAAGAGATCGCTCTGCGGCGCAGGCTTTTCTCCTCGTTGTCAGCCTATATATATCACTTGGGCGCGGGAGTGTCAACGGCGCCCCTTATTGCCTGTGGTCCCCGGGCGCTCCGTTCCAATATTCGAATTCCACGGTGTAGGTCCTGCCTTTTTTGTGCTTTCCGAAGTCCACGTCGCACACCACGTATTCGTTGGCGCCGGCAAGGTCGGTAAAGGTGACGGAGGCTTTGCCCGGGCTCGTCAGGGTGAAGCCCCTGTTCATAAGGGGATTGTCGTCGCAGGTCTTCCCCTCTCCGGGGTTGCGGTTGTATATCTCCAGGCGCAGGGGCCTTTCCGGGAAGGTCTTCGACACGGTCTCCGGGTTGGTTTCCGACCAGGCGAAAACCTCCTTCCCCAGGGCTGCGAACACATTGCGTTCCTGCCCCGCGGAGCGGGGGTCGGGCACCTTTTCCGAGGCCTCCTCCGGGTCTGCCAGGTCCCAGCCCTGATGGAAATACGGGCACAGCCTCAGATGCATGTTCTGCCCAACGGCGTCCTTTCCGCTGGCTTCCAGGGTTATTATATGCTTCGGCCCTTTCAGGGTGTGGACGTATTTCAGGCGTATGTCCGTGCCCTCTGCGGGAGCGGTCATCTCCTTGGTCCAGGTGACCTCTTCGCCGGATATCCGGCGCACACGGCTGAATTCGCCGGGGACGAACATATATTTTTTGTAGTCGTCTCCCATATAACAGGTGAAGCCGCGCTCTTTGCATTCCTCCGCCTTATAGGCGGTGTAGTAGGGGATGCCCTTTATGTCCGTGAGGGTCTCCGAGGGGCTCCAGAATATG
>JAGDAG010000152.1 GCA_017959625.1 Abditibacteriota bacterium
AGGGTGTTTTATATGTCCCTGGGGCATACCGCCAACGTGTTTGACATCCCCGCCGTTCCCGAGATCCTCCGCCGCGGCATGCTGTGGGCTGCCCGGGAGGAAGGCGCCCGATGCCCCTGAAACACAGGCTCCTTTGCATGTTTGCCCGCCGGGTCCCCGCGGAGGCCCGGCGCAACTTCGGGCTTGAATGTATCGGAGGCTTTCTGGCCAGTATCCACACCGGCTTTTTTGTGCCTTTTTACGCCATAATAGCCCGGGACAAAATGGGGGCGGACGAGTTTATGATCGCCCTCCTCAGCGCCGGGCCCTATATAGGGGGCATGATCGCCCTGTTTTACGGCGGGCTGGTGGCCCTCAACAGGGAGCTGAAGTGGTATTGGATGACGGCTGTCCTTGCCGACGTATTCATAACGGCCACGGCCCTTTGCTCCGGAAGCCTGTCTATAAGCCTGTGCGTGTTCACGGCCTACGCCATACTGGCCTGCGCCAACACGCAGTATGCGGTGGTGGTGCAGAGGATATATCCCGTCCGATACAGGGCCTCGCTCATGGGCTACGTACGGGTGATCTGCGGAGTGGTGACCCTGCTGGCCACCCTGCTGGCGGGGAAGCTCATGGGCGACGGAGAGGGCTGGCGGATATTCTTTGCCATTTCCGGCCTGTGCGCCATGGGCGCCGCCATAGTTTTCGGCAGGGTGAGGTGCCCCGCCGCAGCGGAAGGGGGCAGGCCCGGGGGCTCCGTGGCGTCCTTCGTTCTGGATTCCTTCAGGATCCTTGCGGAGAACAAAACCAACACCCTGCTCATCATCCTGGCCACGGTTTATTCCGTTGGCGCCATGATACAGACCGTGGCCCTGCCCATATACCAGGTGGACGTGCTTTCCATCGAACCGAGAAGGATATCCGTGCTGGCTTCTGTCCAGAGCGCGGTGCTTATGCTGTCCTATCCTTTTTGGGGGCGGTTCATCGACAAATCAAACGCCATCAAGGGCTGGGTGGCCTGCGTGACGGTGGGCACCCTGATGCCGTTGGGATATTATTTTGCCGGCAGCTGGACCGGGGTCATCTGGGCCCACGCCATGAACGGCTTTTACCTGGCAGGTTCGGAGCTGGCCTGGTTCAATATGGTGCTGGAGCTCACCGAAAAGGGGAAAGAGGGCAAGTATCAGGCTCTGCATTACTTTTTCGGCGGCATACGAGGGCTCCTGGGGATCGTAGGCGGCGCCTTGCTGGTGAAGCATTTCCACAGAGTGGGCGCAGAAGGCATAAGGAGCGTGTTTCTGATCATTGCGGGCCTGATGCTGCTGAGCGTGGTTTTTCTCATCCCCGCCGCCCTGAAAGGAAGGAATACCAAATGAATATGAGATATATACTGTGGTGCGTCATTCTCTGCGTATGCGCTGCCGCGGCCGCGGCGGAGCCCCTTTACGTCTGGGATGCGGAGACCGGAGGCAATATGACCATTGCCGACGAGGGCGACGGCAGCACCCTGGAAACCGAACGGGCCGGCAAAAGGTGCCTGGTGATAAACGGCGAGATAGCCCGAAAGGTCAAGTATTTCTATTTCTGCCTGCCGGACGAGGGAGTATCCTTCAAAAGCGCTTATCTGGTGCTGGATCTCTGGTCTCCCGAGGGCAACCTGACCAATATGACCCTGGAATTGAACCAGAGCGCCGTGAAAAAGTGCATAGCTACGGACAGCCGCTATATATTCGGGACCGGCCGCTGGATCAGGGTCGCCTTTGAGCTGAAGGATTTTATTGCCCTCCGGCTACTCAATTACGTAAACGACCTCAGGGTCAGCGCGGACGGCAGGGTGGCGGTCCGCAGGGCGGAGATATGGGAGGCCCTGCCCGGGGATATGGAACTTTATGATCCGGCCCGGGACGCGGAGCTGTTCCGGAACACGGTTTTGCCGCCGGACGTGAGCTACGTGGTGGGCAACGACGCCTCCGCAAGCCAGGCGGCCCTGTTCAAGGCCATGGGCTTTACCGCAGTGGACAGCTATTCCACCTGGCAGACCGTGGAGCCGGAAGAGGACGGCGCCTGGGACTTTTCCCGCTGGGACAGGCAGGTGGAGATCCTGCGAAAGGCCGGCCTCAAATGGGTGCCTCTGCTGTGCGCCGGTCCCGCATATGCCAACCCCAACTGGTTCAGGGAGACGGAGGACCACTATCCCTGCGTGTGTCTTGAGCACGGAGAAAAGAACAAGATAGAGAGCCTGTGGAGCCCTTATTTCCGCAAATGGCGGGAGAGATATATTGCGGCTTTTGCCGGCCACTTTGACGAAGCGGATCTGGAATGCGTGAAGCTGGGCATACAGGGAGATTACGGCGAGGCCATCTATTCCGCCGACGGGGGAGGCTGGACCTTTGTCGTGCCCGGCGAGTATCACCAGCACCACGGCTACTGGTGCAACGACCCTTACGCTCTGGCCGACTACAGAAAGTATCTGAAGGACAAATACAGGACCCCGGGGCGCCTCTCGGCCGCCTGGGGCAAAAGGCTGTCTTCCTTCGAAGAGGCGGACTTCCCCTTTTACGGCGAAGATGCCAAAAAGGCCTTCCTGGACGGCGTCAGGGACAACACGGAACGCCGCCGGGAGTTTCTGGATTTCCGGGACTGGTACCGGGGCGCCATGACGGAGCTGGCGGACGACTGGATGGCCATGGTGAGGCAGTATTTTCCCCACACTCCCGTCTATCTGTCCACCGGCGGCTTTATGATGCCCCATCTTGGGGCCCATTTCCCCGAGCAGGCCCGGGCGGCGGCCAAAAGCGGAGCCGGCATACGCATCACCAACGAGGCCTCCGACTACGGCAAAAACTTTGCCTACACGCGCATCGTGGCCACCGCCTGCCGGCATTACGGCGCCTATTTTTGCTACGAGCCGGCTGGAGAGGAGAACCTTTTGGGCATACCGGCGCGCATCTACAACGCCGCCGCCTCCGGAGCCCGTCAGCTCCACGACTATCATCCCAACCTGATCAACCACCGGGAGACTCTGGAGCAGCAGCAAAAGTATATAGGCTTTTTCCGCAAAAACGAGCCTCTGGTCCCCGTGGCGGTGTATTATCCCGACACTTACCTGTCCCTCAGGTGGGACGACTTTCACGAGACCACCGTGCCGGCTCTCCGGGACCGCTTTGACTTCGGCATGCCGGACGATACTCTCATAATGGACGGCGCCCTCAGAGAATTCAGTATACTGGTGATAGCCCGATCGGACGTCATGGAAGATGCGGTGGCCAGGAAGATAGCCGCCTGGGCAAAGGCCGGGGGCAGGGTATTCGTGCTGGACGCGGACAGGCTGACCACTCCCGAAGGAAAGGCCTCGCCGGAATACAGGCTCTTTCCCTCGTCTCACGCCGGAGGCAGTATGGGCAGGGGCTTCGTAAAGCGGGTGAAGGACCCCGACGAGCTGGCCCGGGAGGTCCGGGACCTGCTGGACAAAATGGGCTATGCCGTGTATGACACCGGCGCCGACGGAGTGTTTTATACCCAGATATCCCCGGACAGCCTTCTGGTGTTCAATTCTGGCGCGGAAACGGTTTCCGCCGTCTGCGCATACAAGGGAAAGCGTTACGAAACGGAGGCCGGTCCCGGAGGGATCGCGGAGCTGCGGTTCAGATGAGAACGGGCCTGAAAGCGCGGGATATCCCCGGGCCGAAGGACACGGATAAATGAGTTTAAAAAACACGTTATTCAACAGGCTTGATCTTTCGCTTCCGCCGGAGGTGAAACGCACCTTTATCATAGAGCTTGTTGCCGGGGTGTTCATCGCCATAGGCAGCGGCTGCTTCAGCCCTTACTGCGGCCTTATAGCCCGGCAGGACTTCAACGCCGGGGAGTTTCTGATAGGCGTCCTGTCCGCCGGGACGGCGGCCGGCGCTCTTGCCTGTATCCTGTCTTCCGGGCTGGTGCCCCGGGGCAGGGAAAAGGAGGCCTATGCCGTCAGCTGCGCTGCGGGGCGGTTCCTGGTGGTCTTTATGGCCTTCTGTACCGGGGCGCCCGTGTTTTGCTGGCTGGGTTTTTTTGCCGCTATGCTCAGCGTGCTCCCGGGGCCTCAGTATAATATACTGATGCAAAGGCTGTATCCCATAGAGTTCAGGGGCCGGCTCATGGGGCTTGCCAGGGTGAACGTGGCCATATTCCAGCTTGCTTCTATTTTTATCTCCGGACGCTTTATGCACGGTCCCGAAAGCTGGCGGACGGTTTTTATTGTTTCGGGGATCTGCTTTACCGCCGGCTCCCTGCTGTATCTTTTGTGGCGCGTCCCCCCTCCGGAAAAGGAAGAAGAAAAAACGGACGTATGGAAAAACATAAAGGGCTCCATGTCTCTTATGGGGGAGGACAGGATACACCTGTATCTCATCCTTATACTGACGGTCACCGTCGTTGCCGTCAACATACAGATAGTTATCATGCCCATATTTCAGGCGGACGTCCTGAAAATGGACCCTCCAAGCCTGTCTGTGGTAGCGACTCTCGGCAGCCTTGCCATGATGCCGGGTTATATTTACTGGGGCAGGTTCGTGGACAAAAGAGGCTCTGCGGCGGCTTACTCGCTGCAGAACCTGGTACTGCTTTCTTTACCTCTTTCGTATTTTGCGGCAAAGAACTATCTTTGGATAATCCCGGGCACCGTTGCCGCGGGTTTCGCCAATGCGGGGGTGGAGATCGCCTGGAGGACCCTGCTTATGGAGCTTTCAAAGCCGGGACAGGAACGCAGGGTGCAGACTCTTCACGGCTTTTTTGACGGCGTCCGCTGCCTTCTGGGCATAGGTATGGGAGTTTTTCTTATTGCATTTATAAACTGTATCGGAGCGGGGCTGAAATACGTGTTTGCGGCGTCGGCCGTGATACAGCTCTGCGGGATAATCCCCCTTATGCTGTTGCTGGGGAGACGGAAAAAAGGAAAAAAGGGCATTATGGACGAAAATAACACCCGGGCTTCCGGGTCCGGCGGTGCATAGCGGTATGGCTTTTATAAACAGAATACTCGGCAGAATGGGGCTTTTCCTTCCCCCGGAGGTGAGGCGTACTTTTCTTATCGATCTTATAGCGGGAGTTTTTATCGCTATAGGTTCGGGCTGCTTCGCTCCTTACCACGCGCTTATTGCGCGGCAGGACCTTCATGCGGGGCAGTTTTTGATAGGGATCATGTCCGCCGGCTGCGCCGCCGGCGCCATGTGCTGCCTGCTTGTCACAGGTATAGTCCCGGCCGGCAGGGAGAAAGCGGCCTACGTTGTCAGCAACACCGCGGCAAGGCTGCTCATTATAGTTACGGCCTTCTGCCACACGGCGCCGGTATATTGCTGGACGGTTTTCTTTCTGAATCTTTTCACCACCATACCGGGGCCCCAGTACAACATCATGATGACCCGCCTGTATCCCATAGATCTGCGGGGCACGCTCATGGGGCTGGCCCGGCTGAACGTGTCACTGGTGGGCCTCCTTGCCGTGTTTTTGTCCGGCCGCTATTTGCACGCGGGGGGCAGCTGGCGCGCCGTGTTCGTGATGGGAGGCATATCGTATATCACGGGGACCCTGCTGTATCTCCTGTGGCGGGTCCCGGCTCCGGATGCGGAGGAGAAAGCCCTGTCCCCCCTGGCGGGGGTCAGGTCGGCCATGACCGTGGGCAAAGAAAAGATACACCTGTATCTCACCCTGCTTCTCACCGTCACAAGCGTATCGGCGTGCGTCCAGAGCATCATACTTCCCATTTACCAGTCGGACGTCCTCGGGATGACCCCCGATCAGCTGTCTATCCTTTCCATGGCCACGTCCGTCGCCCTGATGGGAGGCTACGTCTTCTGGGGCAGGCTCATAGACAGGATCGGGGCCCCCATGGTCTTCGGCCTGGCCACCCTTACGGCTCTGGCTCTGCCGGTCTCATATTTCTTTGCTCCGGGCTATCTGTGGCTGGTCCCCGGGTGCTTTATCTCCGGGCTTTCCGCTTCGGGCACGGAGCTGGGCTGGCTCACCACCCTTATGGAGATAGCGGGCAGGGGCAACGAAAGGCGGGTGCAGACCTTCCACGCCTTCTGGGGCGGCATACGTACCTTTATAGGCATTGCCCTGGGGGTCTATCTCATTGGGTTCATAGATAAAATGCACGTGGGGCTCAAATACGTTTTTATCGTAGTCATAGTCCTGATGCTTTCCGGCGCCGTTCCGCTTATGATCGTCACCGGCAGGTATAAAAAAGCAGAAAGGGAACAAAGGAGGCGTAAATGACGAAAACGGAACTGCTTTCCCCCGCGGGGGACCTGGCCTGCGGCAAAGCCGCCCTGGACGCGGGAGCCGACGCGGTATATATAGGCGCCTCCCGGTTCGGCGCCAGGGAAAAGGCCGCCAATCCCACAGAGGATATCGCAGCCCTGTGCGATTACGCCCGCCTGTTCGGAGCCCGGGTATACGCTACGGTGAACACCATACTCTTCGACGGCGAGCTTGAAGACTGCCGGAGGCTTATTTGCGCACTGTATGAGGCCGGGGCCGACGGGATAATAATCCAGGATACGGCCATACTGGAAATGGACCTCCCCCCGGTGAAGCTTATCGCCAGCACTCAGATGAACTGCGGCTCCCCGGAGAAGATATGCTTTTTTTACAACGAGGGCATAAGGCGTTTCATCCTTCCCCGGGAGCTGTCTCTGGAGGAGATCCGGCATATCAGAAAAAACATACCCCCCGACGCCGAGCTTGAAGCCTTTATCCACGGCGCTTTGTGCGTGGCCCGTTCCGGGGAATGCTATCTCAGCTGGCATATAGGCCGCCGCAGCGGCAACCGGGGCTGCTGCGCCCAGCCCTGCCGCAACGTTTACACCCTGAAGGATGAGGGCGGCAGGCTCCTTGCCAAAGGGCACCTTCTGAGCCTCAGGGACCTTTCGCTTTCGGAGCATCTCGCGGAGCTTGCCGATTGCGGGGTGTCCAGCTTCAAGATAGAGGGAAGGCTCAAGGGCGCCGACTACGTGACCAACGTCACCGCCTTTTACCGGGGGGCGCTGGACAGGGTGATAGCGGAAAAAGGGCTTGAAAGATCGTCGGCAGGGGCGCAGATCCCGGACAGGCCCTTTGAGCCGGACATAAACAAGACCTTCAACCGGGGCTACACCGCCTTTATGATAAACGGAAGAAAAAAAGGAGTGAGCTCCATGGATACCCCCTCCATGAAAGGAGAATACCTCGGCAGGGTGAAAAAGGTGCGGGGGAAAAGGGTGTTTCTGGATACCGCGGCAGATGCCCGGGGAGGCGACGGCATAGCCTTTTTCGCCGGGGGAACGCTGACAGGGACCAACGTGAACCTTCAGGAAAGCCCCGATTCCATAACGGTAAACGACCCCCGGGGCATAAAGCCGGATACCGTTTTGTTCAGGAACAGAGACGCGGCCTGGTACAAGACCGTTCCCGTCTTTAAAAGATACGTTCCCGTGACGGTCTCGGCGCAGCAGACGGAGAAGGGCCTTCTCTTCGGTATCCGGGATGAAGACGGATGCGGCTTCAGCCTGACGGTAACGGAAGCCTTCGAAAGGGCGAAGGACAGGGAAAACGCCGAATCGAACCTGAAAAAGCAGCTTTCCAAAAAAAGCCCCGGAAGCGTGTTCCTCTGCAAAGAGGTCACGCTCGACGTCGCCGACGTTCCTTTTGTCCCTCTCGGCAGGCTGAACGCCGTGAGGAGGGCTCTCCACGAGGGGCTGGAAAAAGCGCGTCGGGAGAAAAAGCCCGCTTTCTCGGCGCCCTCCCGCCGGCCCGGGACATATATAGCCGATACCCTGGACTACAAGGCCAATATCTCCAACAGGCTGGCAGCCCGGTTTTATGAGAAGAGAGGGGTGCGGGAATATGAAAAGAGCCCCGAAACGGGAACGCGGCTTTCCGGAAGGCAGGTGATGGAATGCGCCTACTGCCTGAGGAGAGAACTGGGGCTCTGTTCTGCGGACAAGGAAAAGAACACTCCCCTTATCCTGGAAAACGATACCGTTTCCCTCAGGGCGGAATTCTGCTGCCCTTCGTGCGTGATGCGGCTCATTGCCCTGAAGTGAGTTTTCCGCCGCAGTTTGTCAAAAAATTCCGGCGGCTTTTTAGTTATTATTGTTTTTCCTTTGGCTATATGGTAAAATATAAAAGAATATGTAGGCCGCTACATCAATTTTAAGTTATTATCACGGAGTTACTAATGAAAGCGTTAAAGGTAGGAGCCTTTTTAAGCTCCTTCAGAATGGAATTTATTCCCGCAATGGACAAAGCCGCAGAACTGGGTCTGGTGGGCCTTGAATTTGCAAACGTGCCGGGTATAGATGTTTTTCAGCCCATATCCGACGAACAGGCCGCTTATATCCGCAAGGCCTTTGAGGACAGAGGTATGTTTATATCTTCCATTTGCGGCGAAGTGGGAGGCTTTGTGTGCGAAGACAGCGCCGAGGCAATGAAAAAGGTGGCTATGGTCAAGGTGGTGATGGACAACGGAGTAAAGCTGGGCACCCGGGTGATCCAGCTCCACATAGGCTCCCTGCCGGAAGACGCCTCCTGCCCGGGATATAAAAACCTCACCGCTTCCCTTATCGAGCTGGAAGCCTACGGCCGGGCGAAAGATATGTATATCGCTACGGAAACCGGCCCCGAATCCGGAAAGGCCCTTTCCGATTATCTCAGAGGCCTGAAGCTCGAGCGGATACGGGTGAACTTCGACCCCGCAAACCTGTGCATGAACGGTTTCGACGAGGTGCAGGCAGTTTACGACCTTTCCGACCTTATAATCCAGACCCACGCCAAGGACGGCATCCGGGGTTCCGTGAAGGACGGCTACAAAGAGGTGCCCCTGGGGCAGGGCGACGTGCGCTGGAAGGAGTATCTGGCCGCTCTGGAAAAGGTGGGCTTTGACGGCGCCTTTATCATAGAAAGAGAAGTAGGCGAAAACCCTGCCGACGATATAGCCATGGCGGCGGGTTTTCTGAAAAATTACGGAAAATAACGGTTTGCGGAAAACGGCGCCTCTCCGGCGCCGGTTTTTTTGACGGAAAATGAAGATCATAGCAGGTTTGGGAAATCCGGGAATGGAATACGTCAGGACCCGGCATAACGCGGGCTTCGAGGTGGTGAACATCCTTGCCCGCCGGCTGGACGTCAGGTTTTCGTCTGCCTACAGGGCCCTTGCCGCCGAAACGAATCTGGACGGGGAAAAGCTGGTGCTTTTGAAGCCCATGACCTATATGAACCTTTCGGGGGATGCGGTGGCGCCGTGTCTTGCGCGCTTCCGGGCTTCCTGTGAAGATCTGATAGTGGTATATGACGATATGGACCTGGAGACCGGCAGGCTGCGTATCCGCGAAAGAGGCTCTGCGGGAGGGCACAACGGTATGAGATCCATAATAGACAGGCTGGGGACCTCGGATTTCGACCGCCTCCGCATAGGCATAGGGCACAGAGGCTCTGCGGCGGGACACGTGCTTTCCCGTTTTTCTCCGGAGGAGCGCCCCGTCATGAAGGAAGCCTTCGAAAGGGCGGCGGACGCCCTTGAGGTCATGGTGAAAGAAGGCACCGTTTGCGCAATGAACCGGTATAACTGATTTTTTGCAAATCTTTTTTTGTTTCCCTTGACAAGCCCTTCCGTGAGTATTATAATAGTTTAAGGGACAAAATAGCGGGGTATTCTTATGAAGAGTTTCCTTGAGCCCACCGAAAGCGGTTTCGGCCAGCTTGTACGGTTTGCCGCTGCAGGCTTGCTGAATACGGCGGTGGATTTTGCCGTTACGGCGGTTTTTCTCGGGATCTTTACGTTTCATTATGGATATATACCCGCATCCTGCATAGGCTTTCTGGCGGGGGTAGTGCTTTCCTACGTCCTGTCGGTCAGGTGGATCTTCACGGTCCGCAGCGTGTCTGACCGCCGCCTTGAGTTTATGTTGTTTCTGGTGATTGGGATCATAGGTCTGGTATTGCACGCATGGCTGTTGTACGTTATGGTGGATACCAGCCCGGCAAAGGAAATGGTTATGACGCTGACACGAAAATTGGATTTCATCTTTAAAATGGAAGAGCCGGACGTCTGGTTCTCCAAAATAGCTGTCACAGTCATTGTCTTTTTCTGGAACTTCTATGCCCGCAAATGTATTTTATTCAGGTCAAAATGAACAAAGCGAATAAAAAGCTTTGTTCTTTTTTTTTGGAAGGAGCGTGAAATATGTATTTAACACTGAAAGACGGCACTGCCTTTGAAGGCAAGTGCCTCAGCAAGACAAAAGAGACCGCAGGGTTTCTGAGCATTTACACCGGCGCCTTCGGATATGAGGAGGTGATCACAAATCCGGCCAACACCGGAAAGATCATTCTTTTCACTTTTCCCGAGATCGGCGCTACAGGCGTGAACCACGAGGACAACCAGTCCGACACGGTATGCGTTGCAGGTTTCATCTGCAAGGAATACAGCAGATATATGAGCAACTTCCGCGCAAAGGAATCGCTGCTTCATTATATGGATTCCGCCGACAGAGCCGTGGGGGAAGGCTTTGACACCAGAGCGATACTTCTCCACCTGAGAAAAGCGGGAGAGCAGCCCGCCGTACTGTCGGAGAAGCCCCTTTCCGAAGAGGAACTCGCCGCGCGTCTGGACAGCGTGGAAGTGAATTACACTCCCGTCTGCAGCCCCCTGAAGCCCGGCGCTCCGGCCCTGAAGGCAAACGTGGTGGATCTGGGAGCCGGAAAAAGCTTTTATTCCATGCTTTGCGAAAACGGAATAGAGGCCGCAGAGGACGGGGAAGACTTTGACGTGTGCATAGTTTCCAACGCGCCGTCCTTCCTTGCGGAGGATCCCGGCATACCGGAGATGATAAGAGAAGCGGCGGCGGGCAAGCCCCTGATAGGCTTCGGCGACGGAGCCGCTCTTGCGGCCCTTGCCGCAGGCTATAAGGCGGAACCCTTGACCCTGGGGCATCACGGGACGAATATCCCCGTGGCGATGAGGAACAGCGGAGGGAAAAACGAGATAACGGCCCAGAACCACTGTTACGTGGTAGGCCCTCAGAAAGGGATCGTCATAACAGCCGTCAATCTGCACGATAAGACCGCCGAAGCCTTCCGCTCCAAGGACGGAATGGTGACCGGATTCTGCTATAAACCCGCAGATCTTATAAAGGAAATCAAATAAGGAGGAATAAAATGCCGAAACGAACAGACATCAAAAAAATACTTATCATCGGATCGGGCCCTATCGTAATAGGTCAGGCCTGCGAATTTGATTATTCCGGTTCCCAGGCCTGCAAGGCCCTGAGGGAGGAAGGTTACGAAGTGGTTTTGGTGAATTCCAATCCCGCCACCATCATGACGGATCCGGAGATGGCGGACGCCACTTATATAGAGCCTCTTACCATAGAATCCCTGGAAGCCATCATAGCCAAGGAACGCCCGGACGCTCTGCTGCCTACCCTGGGAGGCCAGATGGGCCTGAATATGGGCACCTTTCTGAAAAGAGAGGGGATACTTGACAAATACGGCGTGGAACTCCTGGGCTGCGACGAAAAAGCCATAGCTAAAGCAGAGGACAGAAAGCTTTTCAAGGAGACCATGGAATCCATAGGCGTCCGGACTCCCCGCAGCGGTATAGCCGAGTCGGTGGAGGAGGGCATGGAGATAATAAAGGAAATAGGTTTTCCCGCCATACTGCGTCCCGCCTTTACCATGGGCGGCGCCGGGGGCGCCACAGCCTATAATATGGACGAGTACCAGAAGATGCTCCCCAAGGCGCTGGCCACCTCGCCGGTGAACCAGACCCTTATCGAAGAGTCTGTCCTTGGCTGGAAAGAAATAGAGTTCGAGGTGATGCGGGACAGCAAGGACAACGTTATTATAATAACCAGTATGGAAAACATAGACCCCATGGGCGTCCATACCGGCGATTCCATAGTAGTCGCTCCCGCCATGAGCACCTCTACCGAGGAGATAAACCGCCTGGCAGACGTTGCCAGAAAGATAATACGCGCCATCGACGTGCGGGGAGGCGGCACCAATGTTCAGTTCGGCCTCAATCCCGAAAACGGGGAAATGGTGATCATCGAGATCAACCCCCGGGTCTCCCGTTCCTCCGCTCTTGCCAGCAAGGCTACCGGGTTCCCTATAGCCAGAGTGGCCGCCAAGCTGGCGGTGGGGCTGACCTTTGACGAGATACGGAACGACATCACGGGCAAGACCATGAGCGATTTTGAGCCTTCCATCGACTACATCGTCATGAAGGTATGCCGCTTTGCCTTTGAAAAGTTCGCCGGCGCGGATCCTACCCTCAATACCCAGATGAAGGCCGTGGGCGAATCCATGGCCATAGGCCGCAACTTCAAGGAAGCCCTGCAGAAGGGCATACGGTCCCTTGAGACCGGCCGCTACGGCCTCGGCGCCGACGGGAAGGACTTTCTGCCCAGAAGCGGCGCGCCCCGGGATATCATCAAGCAGAAGCTGGGGCAGCCCAATGCGGACCGGCTGTTTTATCTGAAGCACGCCATAGAAAACGGCTTTTCCACCGAGGAGATCTACGGGCTTAGCAAAATAGACCCGTGGTTCATAGAAAACATCCGCCAGCTGGTGGATCTGGAGACCGAGATACTGGGATACGGCGCGGACAACGTTCCGGAAGAGCTTCTGAAAAAAGCAAAGGAATGGGGCTATTCCGATATCCAGCTGGCATTCCTGCTGAAAACGGATGAAATGACCATACGGGCAAAACGGGAAGGCGCCGGATCTCTGGCCACCTACTATCAGGTGGATACCTGCTCCGGTGAGATCGAGGCCGAAAAGCCGTATTATTATTCCACCTACGAGACCCTCGATCAGGCTTATCCTTCAAACAACGGAAAAAAGGTCATCATCCTCGGCGGAGGCCCCAACAGGATCGGCCAGGGCATAGAGTTCGACTATTGCTGCGTGCACGCTTCCTACGCCCTTAAAGAGGCGGGCTATGAGAGCATCATAATCAACTGCAACCCGGAGACCGTTTCCACCGACTTCGACACCTCGGACAAGCTGTATTTCGAGCCTCTTACCAGAGAAGACGTGCTGAACATAGTAGAGGTGGAAAAACCCATGGGCGTCATAGTCCAGCTGGGAGGCCAGACGCCGCTGAACCTTTCCCTCGCCCTGAAAAAAGCCGGGGTGAACATACTGGGAACGAGCCCCGAGTCCATAGACAGGGCCGAGGACAGAGAGCTGTTTGCGGAAATGCTCCGGAAGCTGGGGCTCCGGCAGACGGAAAACGGGATCGCCACCAACAACGAGGAGGCCCTTGCCGCCGCCCATAAGGTGGGATTCCCGGTGCTGGTGCGGCCGTCCTACGTTCTGGGCGGGAGAGCCATGGAGATAGTTTATGACGACGAGACCCTTCTGAACTATATGAAAAGCGCCGTGGTGGCCAGCCCGGAAAAGCCTGTGCTCATAGACAAGTTCCTGGATGACGCCATCGAGATAGACGTGGACGCTATCTCCGACGGAGAGACTACTCTGGTGTGCGGCGTTATGGAGCATATAGAATATGCGGGAGTGCACTCCGGCGACTCCGCCTGCGCGATACCCGCCTGGACGCTGAAGAGATATATAGTTGACGAGATCAAACGCCAGACCCATCTCCTTGCGGAAGAGCTGAACGTGCGGGGTCTCATG
>JAGDAG010000013.1 GCA_017959625.1 Abditibacteriota bacterium
CAGGGACAGCAAGGGAGACCGTGTGACCACCTGGGCAGGGCAGGTATATATCCCCAACCTCACAAACCCGGACTGCGTGGAGGCTCTGCTCCTCCACGTGGACGGTGTCCTGGGGATCAGGGATTCCAGGTACGGGCAGATGCTCCGGGAGGGGGTCATACAGGGGCTCATGCATGACAGCGTGGTGTCCAATATCAGCTCCTACGGCAGCGACATAGACGCGGACGGGGACGGAAAGCCCGACGATCCGGAGGAGCTCAACAGGAAGTGGGCGGAGGCCCAGAACGATTATTTCCGGCGCCTTGCGGAAAGATATCCGGGGGTCCTGATACTTGCCAACGACGCCGACGAGAACCACCGGCCCTTTGTCAACGGCCGCCTGTGGGAATCGGGGCGGCTGATGGATCTGGTGTCCACCCGGCACTGGTGGAGCCTGCCGGACGCTGTGAACTGCATAGAGGACTTTGAGAAAAACTGCCGCCGCCCCTCCATATGCGTGAACCTGTCCTCCTGCTCCATGGGATACGACTCCTGGCGGATAGGGCTGGACGGAAAAACCGTGGCCACCGAAGGGGAAAAGGACAGGGCAAGGAGAGAATATTCACGAATGAGGGCCGGGCTTTTCGCCACTCTTATGACCGACGCCTGGTTCTGCTACGATTTCGGCACCGTGAGCTACGGCGACACCCGCTATTGGTACAAAGAATACGAGGCGCCTCTGGGAGATGCCCTGGGGCCTGCCCGGACCGTGTTTTTGCAAAAGCCGGGCAAGACCTTCCTTTGGAAGGCGGGAGATGAGAGCCATCCCTTCGCCGACTGCGGAGATATATGCCGCATGACTCCCGAAGGGCTCCTTATAGACCGGACCGGGGGCGGGAGCTGGATGACCGCCTTTGCCACGGACCCCGACGCGCTGTATTTCGCTCCGGGGAAGACCTATTCCGTGGAGCTGGAGATAAAGACTCTCAGAAAGGCGGCGGAGATCTTTCAGATAGCTCTCCGGTCTCCCACGGGAGGCTGGGAAAAGTCGGACAGAGGCACCCAGAGCTTTCAGGGCGCTCCCGGCGAGACCTTTACCTGCCGCATATTCTGTACTCCCGGTCCCTGGAAGGACTACAGCCTGAACGGTTTTCTGCGCGGCAACGGCAGCTTTTTGGTCACGGGCCTGAAGGTGACGGAGACGGGCCCCTGCTATATGGTGAGAGATTTTGAAGGCGGCAGCGTTTACGCCTCCGGCTCTCCCAAACCCGTGACTGTGACCCTGCCGGGCCCCGGGCGGCTCATTGACGACCCGGAGACACCCCGGCATATAGTGGAAGTTGACAACACGGAGGGAAAGACGAAAGGCGTCTGGCTCCCTTCTTCCGGACCCTTTGTCCGCTGCTTCGGCGCAGACTGTCTGTGGTCCGTGGATCCGGAGGCGGCTTTTGAATGGACCGCGGATATACCGGAGACCGACGATTATACCGTGTTCGCCTGCCTTGAGGGAGACTACGCCCATCCCGGGTGGCCCCGGAAGCCCGAGGCCTCCGTCCCCTTTACGAAGGCTGCCGTTTACAGCATAAACGGAAAAGTATTCCGTGTCGACCAGAGCGCCGCCGACGGAGGCTGGAAGGAGATCGGGACCCTGCGGCTCAAAAAGGGCAGCTATACCGTCACGGTAACGGGGGCAGGCCCCGGCGCCCGCCTGGAAGCGGACTCGCTTCGTTTTGAGAACAAAAAACGCCTGAACGACGGCTCTCTTGTTAAAAAGGTGACCCTTCTTTCCGAAGACGGGGTGATAGTTCTGAAGCCTTAGGAGACAAAAATGTATATAAAGCCTGTTTTGACCGTATTGCTGATACTCTCTTCCGCCGCCCTTTACGGGCAGGTGATGATCAAAGCCTTCCAGACTGCCGTCCCCGCGGGAGGCAGGGCCGTTTTTCTGGCTCTTAATTCCGGAAAGGAGGCCGTGACGGGAGAAGTGAAGATCGGCTCCGGCTCCGCTCCGGAACGGCTGACGGTGGAGGCGGGGGGCTGGGCATATCTGCCCGCAGCCTTTGACCCCGGGCAGCTGTCCGGGGAGATCACAGTGGAATTCGCCGGCGCCTCCCTGACCCTTCCCGTGCGATCGGATATCGAGCTTGCCGGCGCGGAGTGGAAAAAGTTTTTTTCTCCCCGGAATACCCTTGAGGACGGCGCCTTTGCCCAACCCGGCTTTGACGACGGGGAATGGAAGCCGTTTTCCGTCCCCGCCATCTGGCAGGAAGAAGGGGTCACACAGACCCGCTGCCGGGTCGCTGTCCCCGAAAGCCTCAGGGGACATGAGCTGTATCTGCAGCTGGGGGCCGTGGACGATGACGACGTCACCTACGTGAACGGGGTCCGGGTGGGGTCCACCCGGGGCTGGAACAAGTTCCGGGAATACAGGGTGTCGGCGGATATCATCAACTACGGCGGGGAGAACGTTGTGGCAGTGGCTGTCAACAATCTGCCCGGCTCCGGGGGCGGCATCTCCGCTCTGCCTCTCCGGCTCACCACCCAGAAGGAGACCCTCGCTTCCCTTCCGCCTGTGACGCTGCCCAAGGCGGGAAAGATCGGCAAGCCCCTGCCCCTGAGGCCCATTCACTGCGAGAACGGCGTCCTCAAATATCCCGAGGGCGCCGAAGTGGCCCTGTGGGGGACCAATTACTACCCCATGAGCTGGCACCAGTACGACAATATGGAGACTGCCATCAAAGAGGGGAAGACGGATATCAGGTCCCACAAGGAGGCCATAGACAGGGATCTGGACCACATGAAGCAGCTGGGGCTGGATATAGTCCGGGTGCACGTCTTTGACCGGGAAATGTCCGATATCTCGGGGAACCTGCAGGAAAACGTCCATCTGGACCTGCAGGACTACCTTATAGCCGGCGCCGTAAAGAGGGATATGTACGTCTATATCACCCTCATAGGCTGGTGGTCGTCCCCCAACACCTTTCCCGGCAGCTTTTCCTCCGTCTATACCAAGCCGGAGATGCAGTTCAATCCCAAGGCCATAGAAGCCCAGAAGACCTTTATCAGAGACCTGCTCACCCACAGGAACCCCTATTCCGAGAGGAGCCTGGCAGAGGAAGAGGCCCTGGCCGTGATAGAGATAATCAACGAGCCGGCGTATTTCACCTACGGCGACCTGACGAGCCTGTCTTACACGCCTCAGGGTGAAAAGGGGGAGGCTCTCGACAAAGCCAGGGAGCTGTTTGCGGCCATGTGGCGGGACTGGCTGAAGGAATACGGGCTTTCCGACTCCGCCTGCTGGTTCGATATATTTATGTACGGCCTGCACAGGCAGTATTACAGTGAAATGGCGGGGGCCATACGCAGCGCGGGAGCCCGGCAGCCCATAGCGGCCAACCACGGCTATTCCGCAGCCTGGGAGGAAGCCCTGGCGGATTCGGAGATAGACGCAGTCACCAACAGCGCTTATCCGGGAGGGCTCACCAATCACGTGGACGGGGTGAACATGCTGCCGCAGTACGATGACGCCGGTTTTCTGGAGATGGGGCATTACGGGCATCCCAACAACGGACGCCTGGACGGCAAGGCCAGAGTCATGTATGAATTCGACAACGACGGCTCCACCCACGGCGCCTATATGTATCCCGCCATGGCGGCGGCCTTCCGCAACCGGGGAGCCCAGATAGCCTGCCAGTTCCAGTACGATACCCTGGCCACGGCGGCGTACAATACGGACTGGGGCACCCATTACGTGAACCTGCTCTATACCCCCGCGAAGGCTGTGAGCCTGGCCATCGGCGGCCGGGTGTTCAGGGCCCTTCCCAGAGGCGCAAAGCCCGAAGCGGCCCCGGACTTTTTGCAGACGGAGGTATTCCGCTCCGATTTCGCCCGCAATATGAGCGCCTTCTCCCTGGGCGGCGAGTATCTGCACAGCCGCTCGGCGGACCGGGACTTTCTGAAGGCGGGAAAGCCCTCCCATATCCTGGCCACGGGCTCCGACGCCTTCGCCGACTACGGCGGTACCGGCGTCTGGGAGCTGACGGTAAAAGGAAATGAGGCCCGGCTCATGATCGAGCCGGACTGCATCCCTCTGGGGAGCTGCTTCAACAAGGCGGGCTTCGCCGCCCCTGCGGCGAGGCTGGAGGAGAACGCCCACCTGTTCCGCCTGAAGCTTGCGGGCTGGGAGAACGCGGTGATGGTCCGGGACGGCGTCCCCGCGGAAAAGACGGCGGAAGGCTTTATC
>JAGDAG010000153.1 GCA_017959625.1 Abditibacteriota bacterium
GCCGGGCAACCGGAAGGGGCCGATCAAGGCGTGTTGCGCTGTTATCAGGTCCGGGTCCTCCCATTTGCTTACTCCCGCATGCGGGAGCAATGAAAAAGCAAATGGGCCCCTCCGGGGATCTCTTGCCGCTGCCGGCCTGAATGCTTACGCATTCGTCGTATTGCCGTCCGCGCCGAGATGACGGCAGAGGAGCCCATGCACCGTTCCGCGCCTTTTTATTTTAACGGAGCCTTTACCCCTTTTTTATACCCTCGTACACTTCTTTGAGGGGCACGCTGTTTTCCCGGGCTATCCTCAGACAGTCCTCCGCCTCGGGCTTCACGTTGACGGTCTTTCCCTTATACAGGGTCTTTTTTGCCTTTACGGGCCCCCAGGGAGAGGAGAGGGACGCCTGTTCCCTGTCAAGGGTGATGCGGTCTTTTTCGGAGTATCTCAGCCCTATGGTGGTGGAGTTTGCAAAAATCGCTTCCGCCACCCGGTCTTTTTCGGAAAGATGGCACAAGACCGTCACCAGCAGCCCGGGGCGCCCCTTTTTCATGAATACGCTTTGGGCAAAGACCTCCAGGGCCCCCGCCCCGTACAGGGCTTCCGAGAGGGCGGGGTAGAGCTCGGGGTTCATGTCGTCGGTCTCAAACTCTATTTCCAGCACCCTGTCCTCCGGCCCGGTCTCATCGGTTTTGTACAGAAGGGCCCGCAGATAGTTGGGCTTTCCCGTGTCCCGTTTTCCGCTGCCGCAGCCCGCTCCCATGAGGCGCGCTCCGGAAACCGGCTTCTGGACCCCCATGGCAAGGATGGCGGCGCCGGTGGGGGTGATGAGCTCCGTATTTTGCGGCTCTCCTTCATAGCGCAGGCCAACGGTGAGCTCGCATACGGCAGGGGCTGGCAGGGGGATCGTCCCGTGGGCGCATTCTATGGTCCCGGAAAAGGCGGGGAGGGCGCCGAAGCGTATCTCGCCGACCTCCAGCAGGTCGGCGCACACGGCAAAGCCGCATATGTCTATTATGCTGTCTATGGCGCCCACCTCATGGAAATGCACCTCCTCCGGGGCCTTTCCGTGGACCTTTCCTTCCGCGACTGCCAGCCGGTAAAAGATACCGAGGCTCATCTCTTTGGCTTTCTCCGAAAGCCCGGAACCCTCTATTATGGCTTTTATATCGGCGAAGGTCCTGTGGGCGTGTTCGTGGGCGGCGCGGATATCCGCATCGCAGCAGTCCATGCCGTAAGAGTTTTTGCGCCGGAAGGCTATTGTATATTTATCCGAAAGCCCCAGGGTCTCCAGAGCTTTTATCAGCAGGTCCGTGTCCGCCCCCAGGCCGGCCATGGCTCCCAGGGCCATGTCGCCGCTTATCCCCCGGGGCAGGTCAAAATACAGGATGTTCATGTCGTTCTCCGCAGTATGATGTAAAATTATTATACCATATAGCCGGCTCGTCTTCAACAAACGGGCGGGCTTTTGTTGTATAATTTAAATGTAGGAAAGGAGACGAAATGAGAAATCAGAAATCGGAGATCATCACACTTTCCCGCCGGCCCTTCGGGGACAGGGACAGGCTGATCACCGCTTTGGGCAAATATACCGGGCGGATGTCTCTCTTGGCAAAGGGGGCGCAGAAGCCCGGCTCCAGGCTGGCGGGCATGTCGGAGCCCTTTGTTTACGCCAAAGTGATGATAGCGGCGCCGAAAAATATTTCCGTAATTGCTTCCGCAGACGTCCTGGAGAGCTTTTCCGGCATGAAGGCGAGCCTCGAAGGCGTAGATGCGGCGTATCATATATCCCGCCTTGCCGAAAGGATATCCCAGCCGGGGCAGCCCTCGGAGGGGCTTTTTCTGAATCTTTTGTCCTGCCTGTATATACTGGAGAGCGGAGCGGACCCGGAGACCGTGACGCGGTATTTTGAACTGAGGCTTTGCGCGTGGGCGGGCTGCCCCGTCAATCATACGCGCTGCGCCTGCGGCAGGCCCCTGAAGGAAGCCTTCTGGTCCCGGGAGGCCGGCTTTTTTACCTGCCGCGCCTGCGCCGGAAGCGGCGACGGCCTCGTTTTTCCCGCAGCCCTTTTCTCTTACGTGCGGGCCCTGGAGAAATGCCCCGAAAACAGGGTGCGGTTCCTTTCCTTCCCTTCGGAGGCCCTTGCGGACCTGAAGGCCCTTTTTTCGGAGCATATGCTGTATCATCTGGAGCTCAGGCAGCCGGCGTCCTTTCTGGAGGCTCCCGAAAAGTGAGCCGGCCCGGTGGGAAAAAGGGCGCGTTTGGTGTATAATATTAAGTGAAGAAAATAAAAGAAAGGTGTTTTATGAAAACAAAAGCGGTATCGTTTGCGGCGCTTCTGCTGCTGGCCGTCTGCTGCGCTTTTGCCCAGACAGCCGATTATGACTCTCTTCTCAAAGAGTATAAGGAAAAATATCCGGGCATGGCGTTTGCCGAAACAGACCTGGAGGTTTATTCTCCCAAACAGTATCAGGTGTTCCAGCGCCAGAGCAAATACGACGGCGAGATATTCTTTTCCGGAAAGGTGAACGTGCCTTACGACAAGGTATCCTACAGGATAACCGGCAAGGGGCTCAACGGCAAGGGCTTTTCCAAAGATTTCAAAGCCCTGAAGGTGAACAGGGTCACCGGCGCCTTCGACGAGTTCGTGAAGGTCCACTCCGGAGGCTGGTATAAGATAGAGATAAAGGCCGAGAAGGACAAAAAGGCCGTGGCGGAAAAGACGATAGAAAACGTGGGCGTAGGCGAGATATTTGTAGGCGCCGGGCAGTCGAATTCCACCAACTGCGGCCAGACCCCCATAAAGCAGGAGCTGGGCATGGGCTCCTCCACCGACGGGATCAATTGGAAGCCCTGCGACGACCCCATGATAGGGCAGCACGACGGCACCCAGGGAGGCAGCTATTATCCCGCCCTTTGCGATATCCTTTACAAGGAATTCAAGGTGCCCGTAGCCATAGCCTCCACGGGCCACGGCGGCACTTCCATAGAAGCCTGGGCCGTGGGCGGCGAGCTTTACAACTGGTTCATGACCCGTGTGAAGCAGCTGGGGAAAAACGGCTTCCGGGCGGTGCTGTGGCATCAGGGTGAGGCCAACGTGGCCACCCCCACCGAGGAATCCGTGCTGAATATGACCGCCATCATCAAGTCGTCCAACTACGACGCCGGCTGGCGTTTCCCCTGGTTCGTGGCAAAGGTGAGCTACCATAACCCCGAACAGACCTCCTGGCCCCTTATCCGGGCGGCCCATCAGCAGCTCTGGGACGGTGGCGTGGCTCTGGAAGGGCCCGACACCGACGTTCTGGGCTCCGAATACAGGGATTACGAAGGAGCGGGGGTCCATTTCAGCCCCAAGGGTCTGCAGGCCCACGCTGCGCTGTGGGCGGAAAAGCTGATACCTTACGTGCACAGCTGCATAGACAAAAAATAGATCTTGCGCCCCGCATTTGCGGGGCTTTTGTTGCGGCGCAAAAAAAAACCGGGCTGCGGCGTATCGCCGCAGCCCGTGTGTTTTGCCGTTTTAATTCAGGTCGTTTCTCGGGGCAAACTCCGAGGTCTGCCTCAGCTTTATCATCTGGGCGTCGCCGTAGTAGCCCTTGGGGAGAGAGGTGCCGGGATAGATGCGGCAGTTTTTCCCCACCAGGCAGCCGGGGTTCAGAACCGTGTTGCAGCCCGTTTCCGTGTTGTCCCCCACCACTGCGCCGAACTTGGCGAGCCCCGTGTTGTAGGCCTTTCCGTCGATCTTCAGTATGATAGGGGGGCGTTTGCCCGTGGCCCTGTCCTTGAAGGAGACCAGAGGCACGTTGGAACAGATGGTCCCGCAGCCCAGGTTCACGTAGGAACCCAGGATGGAATCGCCCACGTAGTTGAAGTGGGGCGCCTGGGAATGGTTCAGCATGATGGCGTTTTTCAGTTCGGAGGTATGGCCGATGATACAGTCGTCTCCGGTGATGACGTTTCCTCTGATATACGCGCCGGAACGCACCTGGCAGTTTCTGCCGATTATGCAGGGCCCCTGGATAAACGCCCCGGGCTCTACGATGCTTCCTTCCCCGACGTATATGCCGGCTCCGTTGTCGATAAAGGCGCCCGGAAGCACTTTTCCTTTGATGGCGTTCCTTTTTGCATCGTCGTTTTCGGTGGCGTACACCATGATATACTGGCCTATTTTGCTGATGGCTTCCCATACGAAGGCGCAGCCGTCAAAAATATGTTTGTGTTTATAGCCTTCCAGATCGAAAAAACTGTTTGGTGATAACATAACTTCCTCCCGGGGCCCAGCCCAATAAATATTATACCACTTTCCCTGGCATTTCTCAAAGGGCGGCCGGAGGGGCGCACTTGTTTTATTTTCAAAAACAAGGTATCATATTATTGTAGGACTTATTGTGGAGATAAATATGAAAAAATATATTCTGCCCTTATTGCTTTTGGCGGTCTGCGCCCTGTTTGCAGGCTGCGGAGGAAACGGCTCCGATGATTCCAAGGCCAAGGAGACCATGCGGCATCTGAAAGATACCGACAGGGTCACTCTCAGGCTGGACGTTGAAGAAAGCCCCGCCCTGGAATACACCTTTGATAAAAAGACTATCCAAATAGAAGGCTCGGAAAGATATATCCGCTGCGAGATCGTCGGCGGCGCCAACGGGGCGTTGCAGTTTGCTCCGAAAGGCAAGAAAGACGGCGAGGAAGGAAATTACGCCAAATACGTGCAGCTTGACGACGGAAGCGTCTGCTACGCCAGCGGCGTCCTGAACGAAGACGGAGTCCTTGTCTGCGACTCACTGACCCTTCTTTGCCTCGGCGAGCTTGAGATAGGGACCACCTGGGAATCCGAAGGCTGCGTTTTTACCGCGACGGCGTATCAGTACGTATGCGACGAGAAAGACGACGTTTACGGCGCTTTCCTGGTGGAATGCGTGGGAGACGTGAACTGCAAGGTGTGGTGGGCGGCCAAAGAGATCGGCTTCCCGGTGAAGGCTATATATGATACGGGCGCCTTCCGCCTGGTGAAATACGAAAACGATATTTAGCGGCTTGAAAAAAAGGCCGGAGAGAGATCTCCGGCTTTATTTTTTTGCCCGCTTTCCGATGGCGGCGCACACCGCCATAACGAGAGACGCAACGGGAAGGGGCGCAAGCAGCAGCAGGACGAAGGCGTTGTCCGCTTCGTAAAAGCCGAAAAAGAAATTCGCAACGGCAATTGCCTGCAGCAAAAAGATGCCGGCGCCGTAAAGCATAAGGGCGCTTCTCACCCAGGGCTTTCTTAAAAACGAAAGCGCCGCGCCCATGAATGCGGGCAGCGCCCCCGCCAGGCCGATGACGGCGGGGTTCATTTTTATCAGGGTGAGAAAAACTATAAAGACTATGGAGTAAGTTATAAGCGCAGGTTTATCCGGTTTCATTTGTTTCCTCTATCACCACCACTGCGGCGGCGTATTTTTTTGAATGTGTCAGGGAAAGATGCACCCTGCAGCCCTTTGTGAGCTCCGCCGCTTTGCCTGTAAGGGCAAAAGAGGGGGCTCCCTTGTCATCGTTCACCACGCAGACCTCCAGCCAGAGCTGGGGGGAGCCGCAGGCCTTGGCAAAAGCCTCCTTTGCGCAGAAACGCGCCGCAAAGTGCAGAGCCGGGTCCGGCCTGGACAGAGCGTAGGCCGTCTCTTCCGGCAGGAAGATCCTTTCCCGGAAGCTTTTGCTTTTGACAGACTCCCTTATGCGGTCTGTTTCTTCTATGTCGATGCCCGTTCCCTTAATCATTTCCCGGCCGGCTGTTTATCCTCATGACCAGCCCTTCGAATTCTTTGTGGAAGGTGGACACGAAATCCGCCTTGGACTTTGAGGCGTTTATGCATTTAATGATAACGGAATTCTGGTTGCCTTTCGTTTTGGAATCGAAAAGGGCTATCTCGTTCCGGGCGCTGAGTTCGTCCGGCTCGTAAAGGAGCTCGTCGTGGCGGGTGCCGCTCTTGAGGATGTCTATGGCGGGGAATATGCGTTTTTCCGCCAGGCTCCTGTCCAGGACCAGCTCCATATTTCCCGTCGCCTTGAATTCCTCAAAGATGGCGTCGTCCATCTTGCTTCCCGTATCCACGAGGGCGGTGGCTATGATGGTCAGGCTCCCTCCGTCTTCGATGTTCCTTGCGGCGCCGATGAA
>JAGDAG010000154.1 GCA_017959625.1 Abditibacteriota bacterium
GCAACGGCAACTTTCTGGGCCTGGGCGCCGACTGCTGCACCAATTCCGTGCTGGTGGAAGCCTGCCAGGGGCCGGGCCTGCTCTTTACCAACGGCGAGTTCGTGGGGCGCTGGTCCTCCTCCGATTCCTGTCCGGTGAATATCCAAAAGACAGCGGCGGGGAAGGTGAGCCTTATGAACTGCTCCTTCTGGGGGCCCATAAATACCTGTATCCGCACGGCCAGCCCCGACGGGCTGCTGTCGGTCATTGGCTGCCACTTTGAGAACTGGAACACCGCCGCCATCGAGATGAACGGGGGCAACGGCGTGATACAGGGCAACACCTTTAACGAAAAGACGCCCCAGATAATCCTGGGAAAAGCTACAAAGAGCGCCATCATAACGGGCAATATGTGCCCCACGGGCGTGAAGATCGACAACAGGATCGGCAGCCGGGCCCAGACAGGCCTCAACAGCCCCGGGCTTCCCGACGAGATGACTCCCGAACAGAAGAAGAACTACGTCGTGGACGTGGGGGCTTCCCACGAGAGCATGTATTTCACCAACTGGTATCCCGGGGAAGCGGCGGGAGAATACAAGACCGGCGGCACCAAGCGCTGGTCTGCGAAGGACGAGAAGATAACCCTTCCGGTGAACAAGAACACCAAATATACCGTGACCTTCGACCTTTACGTCCGGGAGAGCGCCCTCAGGGAGGACGCCGGAGTGTATCTCAACGGCAAAAACGTCTGCCCCGTGACGAAAGCGGGGGAGATGCGGGTGTCCTGCACGGTGAACTCCGGCAGCAGTACCGAGCTGGTGTTTTCGCCCGAGTTTGCCTATTGGGAAGCCAACGGCCGGCCCATAGGCATAGGCCTGAGGGAGGTGCGGGTGATATCCGACCCCAAGGCAAAGGTGTTCTCCGCCAACAACATGGACTATATCACGGAATAATACGAAACGGCGCTTTTCCTGCAAAGCGCCGCAGGAAAAGCATTTACAGGGAGTTTGCTTTATGCTGAAAAAATCGTTTGCAGTCTTATTTGTCCTCCTTCTGTCTGCCGCGGCCTTTGCCGGGCAGGACTTCAGCGTGGCGGATTACGGAGCCAAAGGCGACGGAAAGACCGACTGCACGGAGGCCTTTCAGAAGGCTCTGGACGCCGCTTTCGCTATAGGCGGCGGCAACGTCTTCGTCCCCACGGGCGTGTATGACGTAAAAGGCAATCTGGTGATAAAATCGGGGGTTTTCCTGGTGGGCACCTACCAGGCGCCTCCCACAGAGCGTTTTGACGGCAAGCCCGACGTGCCGGGGCAGGGAAGCCTTATCCATGCTTACGCCGGGCGGAACGCCCCGGAGGGAAAACCCTTTATAGAGCTGCAGGGCTCCAACTGCGGGGTAAAGGGAGTGGTGGTATATTATCCGGAAAACGATTACAAAAACGTGCCTCCCGTGCCGTATCCGCCCTGTATCGCCGGCTACGTGGGGGACAATCAGAACGTCATCGACTGTATGCTGCTGAACCCCTATGAAGGGATAAAGCTGGTAGGCGTGGGCCGGAGCTATATCCGCGGCGTGTACGGCTATCCTGCGAAAAGAGGCATATATATCGACAGATGCTTTGATATAAGCCGTGTGGAAAACTGCCACTTCTGGCCCTTCGGAAATACGGGGGCTTCCAATCCCGCCTGGGGCGCCTGGATCAACAAATTCGGCGTGGCCTTCGAATTCGCCCGCACCGACTGGCAGTACGTTTCCAACTGTTTCTGCTTCGGCTACGGAGTGGGCTACAAGTTCAGCGAGTCCGACGCGGGCGGCTGCAACGGCAACTTTCTGGGCCTGGGCGCAGACAGCTGCGCCGTGGGCGTAAAGGTGGAATCCGCCCAGGCGCCGGGCCTGCTTTTTACCAACGGCGAATTCGTGGGCCGCTGGGGGAGCCACGATTCCGTGGGCGTGGAGGTGCTGCCTTCGGCGAAGGGCAAGGTGAGCCTTATGAACTGCTCCTTCTGGGGGCCTCTGGGCTGGTGCGTCCGCAACAGGGGCGATAATTATCTGTCGGTCATAGGCTGCCACTTTGAAAACTTCGGCACCTCCGCCATCAGCGCGGAAGGGGGAGCCGCCGTCATCCAGGGCAACACCTTCCAGGCGGGGCCCATGCACCTCGTGCTGGACAAGGGCCTGAAGGAAGCTATCGTCAGCGGCAATACGGCAGCGGACAGGTTCGTCGTTGACAACCGCATTGGAAACAAAGCCCTTATGGCCCTGAATACAATAGACCCTGCGTCCGGGCTGACCAAGGCTCAGAAGGACAATTATTACGTCAACGTGGGGCTGCCCGGAGACGAACCTTACGTCACGGGCGTCCACGGCAGGGAAAAAGTAAAACGGTGGACTTCGGACAAAGCGACGCTGCTTTTGCCCGTGAACAAAAACAAACGGGTCACGGTAGTCATAGAGCTTGCGGAACTGCCGGCCGACGCCGTGGACGGCGCTGCCGGAGTTTATCTGGAGGGCAAAAAGGTCGCAAGCCTCGCCAAACCGGGAAAGCAGACCGTTTCCTTCACAGTCGATACCGGATCCCGGGAGCTCATCAAGCCCGAGCTCCGGGTGAAGGGGTGGTATTCCGATACCGGCGACCACAGGATGCTGGGAGCCGGAGTCAGCAAGGTGACGGTGACCGCAGGGAAGGGAAAGCCTTTCTGCGTGAACCCGGAGAAAAAAGAAGCCGAATAAAAAGCAAAACTGGAAAGCGGCAGCGCTTTCCCGTTTTTTTACAGATCACTGTTTTCCGGCGGCGTTTCGCCGCCGGCATCATTTGCAGGGAGCCTGCTTTATGCCGAAAAAACCGTTTGTTATACTGTTTGTCCTCCTGCTCGCCGCCGCGGCGTTTGCCGGGCCGGACCTCAGCGTGGCCGACTACGGAGCCAAAGGCGACGGAAAGACCGACTGCACCGAAGCCTTTCAGAAGGCTCTGGACGCAGCTTTCGCCGCAGGCGGCGGCAGCGTCCGCGTCCCCGCCGGGGATTACGCCTTCCGGGGCACCCTGAAGATCCGCTCCGGCGTGTTTCTTACCGGCACCTTCGAGGCGCCCCCTACCAATTACAACCCCCACGAAAAGGAACAGGGCAAAAAATACTCCGGGTCCGCGCTCATGGCGTACGCAGGCAAAAACGATCCGGAAAGCGACGCCTTCATCACACTGGAGGGCTCCAACTGCGGAGTGAAGGGGCTTATCGTCGCCTACCCGGAGTGGAGCCAGGAAACCGTGCCTCCCGTTCCCTATCCTCCCTGCATAGCGGGCTACGCGGGGGACAACCAGAACGTCATAGACTGCCTTTTGCTGAATCCCTACGAGGGCATACGCCTGTCGGGGGTGGGCCGCAGCTATATACGGAACGTAACGGGATACCCTATAAAAAGAGGCCTGTATATAGACAAATGCTATGACGTAAGCCGGGTGGAGAACTGCCACTTCTGGCCCTTCGGCGTGGCGTATGACCAAAAGGAAAAATACTGCGAGTGGATAAACAAAAACGGCGTGGCCTTCGAATTTGCCCGCTCCGACCGGCAGTACGTTCTGAACTGCTTTTGCTTCGGCTACGGAGCGGGCTACAAGTTCAGCGAGTCCGACGCCGGCAGCTGCAGCGGCAGCTTTCTGGGCCCGGGGGCGGACTGCTGCGCCAATTCTGTGCTGGTGGAAGCCTGCCGGGCGCCGGGGCTCCTTTTTACCAACGGCGAATTCACGGGGCGCTGGTCCTCTTCGGATTCCTGCCCGGCGGAGATAAAGCAGACCGCCGAGGGCAAGGTGAGCTTTGCGAACTGCTCCTTCTGGGGCCCCGTCGATACCTGTATCCGCACCGAAAGCCCCGACGGGCTCCTGTCCGTTATCGGCTGCCATTTTGACGGCTGGGACGCCGCCGCCATAGCCCTCGGCGGAGGGAACGCCGTGATACAGGGCAACACCTTTGCCGACAGGTATCCCCATATAGTTGTGGGCGAAAAGACAAAGTCTGCGGAGATCGCCGGCAATATGAGTTCCCGGCCTCTTTCCGTGGAGAACAGGATAGGAAGCAGGGCCAGGATTGCCGGCAACGGAGCGGCGCCCCCCGCTCCCATGACGGCGGAACAGCGGAAAAACTACTCCGTGGACGTGGGGGCCCCGGGGGACGAGCCCTTTCTTGAAAACTTCTACCCGGGAGAAGCGGCGGGGGAATTCAGGGCCGGGGGCGCCAAGCGCTGGTCCCGCAAAAACGAAAGGATAAAGCTTCAGGTAAACAAAAATACCCGTTACACCGTCACCTTTGACCTCTACGTTCCCAAAGAGGCCCTCAAGGAAAACGCCGGAGTTTATCTCGACGAGTGATTTGTCAAACTAAGTGCAACAGTTTTGGATTTCGAGGTCCCACAGAAACTGAGCAGAACGATATTTAAGA
>JAGDAG010000155.1 GCA_017959625.1 Abditibacteriota bacterium
CTGCTCCGCGTCCCTTGCCATGGCCAGGAAGGTGTCAAAGGCTATATAAGAAGGCTTGGGCCTCAGGTCCTGCCACAAAAGCCCGAAGGAATGCTCGTTGTAAAAACGATTGTCTCCGTCGTTGATAAAGTCGTACCAGCTTATGGAAGACACCCCCTTTACCGACGCGGCGCCGGCGTAGGTACGCACCAGGAACGAGGCCTGGTCTCTTTCGGTATAGCCGTTGACGTTGGTGGGCCAGCCCATTTCGGTGATCCATACGTCCCTGGGAGCCCCGTCGATCCTCTTGGTCAGGTCTATGGCGTCCTGCAGCTCCTTTACGAATCCGTCATCGTCAAGACGGGCCCTGTAGGGGTGGACGGTGAGCACGTCAAAATCACAGCCGGCATCGAGGGCTCTCCCGATAAAATCCATATCTATAAGGGCCGTGGAGCATCCCAGCACCTGAAGAGACGGATCGATATCCTTTATAAGCTTATAGCAGTCCCTCAGCATCAGGAAATAGTTTTCCTTGTCTCCCGGGAAAAAGCCGATGTTGGGCTCGTTCCAGATCTCCCAATGCTTTATGCGGTCCTTATAGCGCAGCACGGTCTCCCGCACGAAATCGTAGTAGGCGGCCCTGCCTTCGTCGTTGTCCTGAGGGTAGTTGCGGTTCCAGTAGCACAGAAGGCCGTAAACGGATATGCCGTTCTTTCGGGCTTCCTCTACGACGGCGTCGTAATGAGAGTAATCAAAGACCCCCTTTTCCTGCTCTATATTGCTCCAGTTGAATTCTTCTCTGGTCCATTTGACGCCTATATCCCCGGCCAGCTGCGCGGTTCTGGCTATCCACTCCCCCTGCCGGCGGTAAAGATACGCGCCCATCCCGAAGGAGGTCTGCTCCAGATCGGCGGAGCGGACGCTGCCGAATACGGGTTCCCGCAGGTTCAGAGCCACTGTGGAACACTGTTCCGGACCCGGAAGCGCCGGAGCCCTGTACCCGATGGAGGGGACGCTGCCGAACCGCACGGAAGCCTCCAGGAAGGGTTCCTTGCCGAAGGGGACCCCGAAGGTAAAGACGTCTTCCCTGCCCATGCCGGAAAGAGTGACCCTTTACTTAATAGTACGGACCGGCCGCTCGTTGTAATCCCTCACGTCCAGAAACAGGTCCGTCTTCACCGGCCCGTCCGAAAAACACCGGGCCTTCACCGAAAAAACGGCCTTGCCGTCCTTTGCCTCCCATTCGGGAGCGGCGGCGATACGCTCCTTGAACTGCATGACGCTCTCGCACACGGGGTCGCCCCCGGGCTCCGCGCCGCGGTACTCTATCTCCAGAAGCCTGAGAGGGGCGTACAGTTCGCCGGCAAAGCTGTGGGTGTTCACGCTCCAGCCCTCCATCTTTTTGCCGCAGGGGAACACCAACTCGCCGGGCCCGGCCGCCTCTTTTGTCATTTCGAAGTAATCGAACTGGCAGGCGGTCCTGACGGTGACGCTGCCCTTTTTCGTTACGGGCACCGTGATGGACTCCACGGTCCCCCGCAGGTCGATATCCCTGCGGTAAACCAGGGAGCCGCCGCCGGACAGAGGCTCGTTGCCGGTGATGATATCCGCATAAAACCTGGCTCTTACCGTATTGCCGAAGGGCGCCCGGTCAAGGGAAAGCTCTCCGCCGTCTCTGCGGCCGTAAATACACCTCAGGTCCTTTATCTCCAGCCGGCCCCGGGTCTCCGGAGTCAGCCCCTGCTCCACGGCAAAGCCGACTCCCGAGGGCCTGCCGTCAAAAACGTCGTTTTTCTTTTCTCCCCAGCTGCCCTCAAAGCCGGACACCGACACCTCCACTTCCTGCCAGTCCGGGCAGACCGGGATATTCATTTTTTTCTGAAAGGTCTCTCCCTCCGAGTCGGATATCCTGAAGGCCATGGTGTGGGGCGCCGTTTTCCGCACCTTAAAGCGAAAGGCCGTCGGCACCGAGTCCAGAGGCAACTCGCAGGACATGCCCACGTGGGCGGAATGATCCCCCCGGGAAAAATCGTAGTAAAGGGACAGCGTTCCGTTTTCCACCGAGCCTGCGCCGAAACTCCGTTCGTTGTAGGCAAAGGACCAGTCGTTCTCAAAGGCCTTCAGGTCGGTCACCCGGGCCGCTGCAACGGCTGCCGTCATAAGTATCATCAGCAAACAAATCAGTATCAGCTTCATTATTGCACCGCCTGCATTATAGTTTTACGGGCTTTATTTTGTCGGCCTCGTCCATATATATCATTTCGGTCTCTATCCTGTCCGGATACACCTTAAACAGCCTGAAGCCCGTTCTTTCCCCGAAGCGCGGGTCCCTGATGCTGGGGCATACGGCGTAGCAGGTGCCTCCGTGATAAAACTCGCTTTTCACATGGTAATGCCCCGCCAGCACGTATTCCGCCCCGGCGGCCTCTATCATATCCATATAGGGCTCCCTGAGCTCCGGGGGAAAGTTGTATCTGTCATATTTTTCGTCCGGAGATCTCCGCACTATGGGTATATGGGTCAGAACGAAGATGTGGTCGTAGCCTCCCTGTCTGCCCTGCTTCAGCTGGTTGGAGAGCCAGATGCGCTGAAATCTTTCGTAGCCGGGCTCGTTTCTCTGGGGCTGGGTGGGGTTTGAGTTAAAGGTGATGAACAGGGTGTTGTTGTAAACGAACCTGTAATAGTCCATGCCCCAGTCCTTTCTGTAACGGGCCAGGGCGTCTTTGGTGAGAGCGGTATCGTGATTGCCTTCCGCAAAGCAATACGGCGTCTTCAGGTCCCTGATGGCGTCGTTCCAGGCGTCCAGCACCGGCTGATGGGTGGGAAAGCTCACCATATCGCCGCTGAAGAACACGAAGTCCGCGCCCAGCCGATGCACCATATCGATAGCCTTTTTGAAATAGGTATTGTCCGTGGCCCTGGGGTCCGACAACTCCACCTCCCGGGTGGCGGCCATCCAGCCTATGTGAACGTCGGACATCTGGACAAAGGAAAACGGCGCCGAAGGAGCGTTGTTGCCCACGACGTAACGGGTCTCGCTTTTCCCCGCCGGGGGGCTTATGGCTAAGGCCGGGATGCACGTCGCCAAACACAGCGCCGACGCTATTAATATTTTGGTCATTTCTTGTTCCTCGCCTTGTTTCTTTGGGCCCGTATATAGTCAAGCCTTTCTTTGAATCTTGCTTCGTAACCGATATCCTTGGGGCTGTAGTAAACGGAACCCTCCATCTCCTTGGGCAGATAATCCTGCTCCACCCAGCCCCCCGGATAATCGTGGGGATATTTGTAGCCTTCGCCGTAGCCCAGTTTTTTTGCGTCTCTGAAAGAGGGGTTCCGCATTGCATGAGGAACGGGGGCGTTGTCTCCCTCCTTCACGTCCCGTATAGCGGCGTCTATCCCCAGATAGGCGGCGTTGGACTTGGGGGCGCAGGCCACGTAGGACGCTGCCTGGGCAAGGATTATCCGAGCCTCCGGAAGCCCTATCTGCATCACAGCCTGGGCGGCGCTGTTGGCTATCACCAGGGCCATGGGGTCGGCGTTGCCCACGTCCTCCGAGGCGCAGATGACTATGCGCCTCGCAATAAACCGTATATCCTCGCCGGCGGTGAGCATCACCGCCAGAGAATAAAGGGCGGCGTCGGGATCGGAGCCGCGCATGGATTTGATGAAGGCGCTTACGGTGTCGTAATGCGCCTC
>JAGDAG010000014.1 GCA_017959625.1 Abditibacteriota bacterium
CACCGAAACGGGAAGGGAGGCCCTGGAGGAAGGAGAGGTTTCCGCCGAAAAAGCAGCTTACGGGGACCTGCGCCCGGTAAAGGCCTATGACAGCGGCGCGGAAGCCTGCGTCAAAAACGGCAGGGCCTGCTTCAGGATAGCCGACCCTACCCGCCCGTATCTCTATTTTCAGGTGCAAAAGGAGTCTCTCCGCAGCGGCCAAAGCTATACCTTTGAGGTGGAATTCCTGGACGGCGAAGGAGCCTTCGACCTGCAGTATAATTCCACGGATATATTTGCCGCCCCGGCAAGGTTCGGCGAATTCTTCAAGGACTACAAGGCGACGGACACCCAGTTTTTGGGGGAGACGGGAAAATGGAAAAAGGCCCGTTTCACCGCAGACGACTGCAGCTTTTCCGGAGCCATGAACGGAGGAGGCGACCTGAGGCTGCGGCTTTGGTCCGGCAGCCTTTACGTCGCCTCGGTAAAACTGATAAAGGAACGGCGCCTCACGGAGCCGGCGACCTTTGTGAAGGTGTATATGGGCAACCAGGAGATAACCACCGGCGAAAACGGCGAAGCGGAATACGCCTTTGCGCCGGAGGACCCCGCCGGCATCTACCGCGTGGAAGCCAAAACGGAAAAGCGCAACCTGCTGCCCGCCCAGAGCGTCATAGAAGTCTATTGACGGAAAAGACCGGAGCATTTTGATGCTCCGGTCTTTCGCTTTTTTTCGGGCCGCCGTTACGGCGCCTCCGGGTTTTTATTTATACGACACCAGCTCCTTTATATCTCTCGATACGCTGTGGAGCCCGGAGGGCCGGGCGTCTTCCGCGGGACGGCCCACGGGCACCAGCGCCACAGGCTCAAGAGAAGCGTCGAGCCCGAAATCCTCCGCAAAGGCCTTTGGGTCAAAGCTCATCACCCAGCAGGTCCCCAGCCCCATAGCCGCAGCCTGGAGTATGATGTGGGTGGTCACTATGGCGGCGTCTATCACCCGGCAGCTTTTGCCGTCGAAGCGCCTTGTCCACCCCTCGTTATTGCAGGCCATCACAGCCAGGATACAGGGGGCGTCAAAGGTATAGGAGGTAGCCCTTTTTGCTTTGGCAAGCCCCTCCGCCGACCGTATCACCATGATACGCCAGGGCTGCAGATTGCAGCCGGTAGGCGCAAGAGCGGCCGCTTTCAGCAGCGTTTCCACCTCTTCCCGCGACAGGGGCTCCGGTTTGTATTTGCGGCAGGAATACCTTTCCGCCGCAAGTCCGAGAAAATCATACTTTTCCATATTTCACCTCTTTCCTCAGAATTCCATACCCGCCGGGACCAGCAGGGAATCCACCCATTCGCTGTCGATAAAAGGCCCGTCGTCAAAAAGGGAATTGACCCGCATCTCGAACATCCTGCAGCATTCCGTATACTGCCGCATGGACATTTTCGATATGCAGTATTCTTCGCCGTCTTTATAAAATTCCAGAAAATGTTTTCTGCCCTCGCCGGAATAATATACCTCCAGCTCGCAGGCGGGGTGCCTGACCAGTATGGGTATGGAGGAGATATGCTTTATGAACTCTATTATCCTGTCGTCCAGCCCCCGTTCGAATATGTTTATCTTTTCCTGCAGGGCCCTCCGGGACTGGACTACCCTGAAGATACAGTTTTCGTCTTTGAGGTCGAAACACCCGGAAAATTCGGCAAGAGCCTCCGAAGAGACGGCCAGCCGGAGGTCCAGGTTTTTCTCCGGATCGAAATAACACATATCGTAGTCCACGTACTCCTTTTTCCCGCAGGAGGGACAGCAGGCCGTAAAGGCCGAACCGTTCAGGACTGCCTCCTTCATAAACGGGCTTGTAAGAGTGTCGACGCAGTCCCAGACAATAAACGGGAACACCTTTCTGCAGCGGGAGCAGACAAGTTCTGTTTTTTTGTTGAGAGACATGGTTTTTCCTTTATCCGCTGCTCCGGCAGGACCTGCGGGTCAAACCGGGCAACACGTTATTTTTTAGTATAGCATAAATCCCGCGGTTTTGCAAGGCTCGCCGGCCGCGGCAAAGGGGACGAAAACGAAAAGGCGGCTCTCCGGGAGCCGCCTGTTTTTTCTTCGGCAGAAAGCGGACGCGCTTCTTTCCGGCTCATTGCGCGCGCTTTTGCGCCCATTTTGCGGCCACCTGCGCCTTGCTCTCGGCGTTCCTCACCGCAGGATGCCCGGGGGCGGCGCCTTCGGGAACGAGCTTCAGGCTCTCGTTTGCCATATCCTCCGCAAGAGAGGCCAGCGCGGGCGTTATATCGGTATCTGCGTCCATGCCGATGGAGAGTATCTGGGGCACGAAGCCCAGAGACGACGCCGTGAACCAGTTCCCGTCAAAGCCGTTGGCGCTTTTTGCCGGATCCGTCACCGGCGAATTGATCTTGTTGGTAAGATAGGCTATCACCATATCCTTTTCCGGATCGATGACCACAAGGGTGCCGGTCCAGCCCTGATGGCCGATAACGCGGGAGGCGGCTTCCGTGCCGAAATACCAGGGGCGCTGATCGTCGCCGCTGCGCCACCATCCCAGCCCCCAGTTGCCCATACCGGCGCTTTTGGGAGCCGTGAAGGTATCTATCACGTTTCTGGAAAAGAAGCGGTTCTCGCCGTAGCCCCCCGTGAGCATGACGCTGGCCAGCTTTGCCAGATCGGAAGCGCAGGCAAAGAGGCCCGCGTGCCCCGAAACGCCTCCCATGCTGTACCAGGCCTTCTCGTCATGCACCTGCCCCTGCAGGGTGCGCCGGCGGACGCCGGGAAAGCCTATCGCCCCGTCTCTCGTGTTGCCGTTGAGCTCCGTGGCGGCGCAGTCGCCGGGGCGGAAGCCGTTGTCCAGAGGGTTGTAGGTAATGCGCTTAAGGCCCAAAGGCCCGAAAAAGGTCTTCTTCAGGTAGCTGTCCAGCCCCTCTCCCGTGAGCTTTTCCACTATGATCCCCAGCAGCATATAGTCTATATCCGAATACTTCACCATGGTCCTGGGCTCATACATCAGAGGAGTCTTGCAGATGGCCTCCACGGTGGCCTGCCTGGTTTTTTCGCTGCCGTCGGCCCCGCCGTATAAAAGCTCGTGTTTGTAGTATTCCACACTGGGGGGGAATCCCGCCTGATGGCAGAGAAGATCCCTGACGGTGATATCCGCCTTCCAGGCCCTCTGGGTCGCAATAGGCGGATTCGCCCCGCCGGCATAGTCCATTTTTATAACGTTCTTGTAAAAACCGTCGCCCAGATATTTTGACACCTTGTCATCAAGAGAAAAGCGTTCCTCCGTGAGCAGCTTCTGCAAAGCGTAGTTTGCCGAAAACATCTTGGTCACCGACGCAAGATCGTAAAGGGTGTCCGCGGTCACGGGAAGGGCTTTTTCGTTGGGGGTCCCGTCCGGAAGATATGCGTTGGTCTTTCCCCAGGACTTCTCGCAGACCAGCCTTCCCCGGCGTATGACAGCCAGCTGGGCCCCGGGAAAGCCACGCCTGCAATCCTCGGAAATGATATCGTCTATGAGCTCCAGAGCGGCGGGGTCGATGCCCGCATCCTGCAATGTGCCGGCAAGGACCACGGGATAAGGGACGAACACCTTTACCGCCTTTTCCAGGCTCCGGGGGGCTATCTCCGTTATCTGGACCGTGTTTTTGCCATCTCTTGCCGCAGCGGAATAATCCACCCGGACGCTCATGCCGCCCTTCAGAGCGGAGGTGTCCGCCCTGACGCCGTTTATAAACATACCGAAGGAAGCGACGTCCTCATGCAGAGTCATATAAAAATACCCCTGTCCCCGCCGGCCGTCAAAGCTGACCATGCTGTTCATGGCGAGGGTATCGTCCACATAGCCGTACCTGTCCGGGAACACGGCCTCTTTCTGCCATCCGCCCCCGGGGACGGCCGCCACGGCCTCCGTCTTTATGCCGTTTTGGGCATATACGGCGGCGGAAAGCATCAAAACGGCCGCGGCAAAAAACAAATAAAAAGAAAACTGCCTGCTTTGCATCAGGCTCCTCCTTCCCGGGTATCGCCGGGCTGCAGGCTTGCAGTCTGCATGAAAGATTTTAGAAACACACGTATTTATTATATCACAAAAACCCCGTTTTTTCCCGGAGAAACAAAACAGGCCTGCCGCAACGGGCAGGCCTTCGGTCCGGGCGTCCCCGGCCGTGTCAGCTGATCTCCATATACAAAGGAGGATACGGCTTTTCGTATTCCTTTTCAAGGGCAAAGGCTATGGTGATTATCTTCTTGGGCCCTATATCCACCGTCACGGCGTTATCTTCCGCGGGAAGGGTCTCCAAAGTCTCTTCGTTGAGGTTCACCAGCCTTGCTTCGCCGAAGCCGGCGGGGAAGCCTATGCGCACCCCTTCCAGGTTTTCGCAGGTGGGATTATACACTCTGAGTATGACGGCGTTTTCTCTTTCCGCCTTCTTAAGGGCCGAAAACGCCACCTTGCCGCTGGAGATGGTGACAAAGGCGAACTCTTTGGGCAGTGCGCCTTCGTGCTTCTCCGTCTGCCTGTAATACATGGGCGCGTTGAAGCTGTGGGCGTAGTTCCAGCTTTCCGAATCGGCATATCCGCCCTTGTGCATGCATACGGCAGTCTCTGCGATCCGCCTGCCGGGGCACTGGGCGTCGGGAGTGTATTTGTCCCCCGCCACGTCGCCGCCGCCGGACAAAATGCCCGTGGAGCGCAGCAGAGTCACCGCCACGGTGGAATCCTTGTCGGAAAGGGCTTCGTATTCGGGAAGGCCCTTGTTTATCACCGTCACGCCGTCTATGCCGTCGGACAGGCACACAAAGGTCTTCTGGGCGCAGCCCGGGTTGAAGTTGCGCCAGTTCTCCGGCCGCTCCTTGTCCCTTTCATACACGTCGAAGGGCATCTCCGCATAAGCCTTGTCGGTGGAAACGCCGGTGGGGAACATCATCCTGAAGCGGTGGTTTTTGGCATTGTTTTCTATCTCGGCCCTGATATCCACCCTGGGAGACCCCGCGTTCACCGTGTAGGTCACGGTCACGGGACAGCTCACGAGAGTCTCGCTCCTGCCGTGGATATCGGAGTCGGCGGGGACCTTCATATCATACCTCACTATGAGGGAAGCCGAAACGGGCGACTGGTCCTTTACCGAAAAACCGGTCATGGCGCCGTGGGAGGTGATGATCTCGTCGTCCATAGGCTTTATGTAGCGGTATTCGTCGCCGCAGCAGCCGCTCTCCTCTATCATGCCGGCGTTGTCGATGGTCTTGCCCAGGGAAAGATCCTTGATGTGCACGGCGCCCTTGTCCAGCTTCACCGTCACAAGGCCGTTGGTGATGGCGTTCTTTTTGTAGATCCTGGGCGCCAGTTTTTTGTCAAACACGGGCCAGGAAGCCTGGGGCGTCACGGTAAAGGCTTTGTAGCCCAGGGCGGGAACGTTTTTGGCAAAAAGCTTCAGCCTGAAATGGCGGAAGCGGGCAGCCATGGGGAGTTCCACGGGATGGGTGATCTCCCGAAGCTCTACAGTGTTGTCCACCACGAAGAAAGGCATCTCCTCGCCGTCGGGAGCCGTTATCCTGAAGGCCGCCACGTCTCTTGCGGGATCGGGAGGGAGAGGCACTCCCCTGGTCTTATCGTTGAGCTGATAATAAAGATCCACGTCCATCACTTCCGAACGCTCATAGTTGAGAGGATTGAACACCACTATGGTCTTGTCGTCGGTGGCTATCTTTTCCGTAAACTGCCAGGCGGCCTTTCTGGTCACCCTTTCGGTCCAGTCGCCCACCTGCTGGAAACGGGCCGTCATATCGGTATGGACCCTGTCTATGGAACAGCCGCAGATGGAATCGTGGGGATGGTTCTGCATAAGGGTCTTCCAGGCGAGCCTTATAAAGTCTTCGTAATACTCGCCCCCCGTTATCATATTGAAGGCGTTCACCGGCTCCGCCACCTTTTCCAGATTCTGCTCGCAGGTGTTGTTGGCCTGCTTCAGATACAGCCTTGCGGTAAGGGTCCCGGCCAGCACGTTGTAGTTGTTGTCATACCGCAGCTCCGCCTCGGGATAGGTGCGGATCTGCACGTTGTTGTCTTTGACGGCTTTTTTCACCGCGTCCATGTATTTGTCCAGGGTGGAGTGGATGAGCACCCTGTCCTCCAGCTTTTCGTTGAGCTTTTCTATGAGCTCGCCCGCATTGTGCTGGGGCTCGAAATGATCCACGCCGTTCATCAGAAGCAAGGGGCCGGCGGCGGAAAGAGGCGCCATGCGGTCGCAGACGCCGTTCAAGAATTCCAGGGCCTCTTCTTCGTTTTCGGGTATGCGCTGAAAGTTGTTGTACCAGAACACCATGGCGGAGGAAAGCACCTCGCTGCCGTCGGAGCCTTTCCAGATGAATTCCAGGGATTCCCCGTCGCCGTGCACGGCCCCGGCGTCAAAGCCTCTGCCCATAACGGAATTGTCTATGCCGAAGCCCCGGAATATCTGAGGCATCTGGGAAACGTTCCCGAACTGGTCGGGCAGATAGCCGCAATCCGACCTGGCGCCGAACTCCCGGGCTATGGCGCTGCCGATAAGCAGGCTCCGCACCGTGGATTCGCCGCTCACCAGGTTCTCGTCGTTGAGCTGGTACCAGGGGCCCACCACTATGCGGCCTTCTTTTATATACTTCTCCAGCTTTGCCCTGTTCTGAGGCTTTACCTGAAGATAATCCTCCAGGACTATGGTCTGGCAGTCCATGTTGAAAAACCTGAAGGACGGGTCTTTGTCAAGTATGTTCAGCAGATTGTCGAACAGATCCACAAGCTGCACCTGGAACTGCTGCCTGGTGTAATACCATTCTCTGTCCCAGTGGGTATGGGATATAACGTGTAATTCCTTTTTTCCCATGTGTTAATCCTTATATAATATAAAATTCATCACTCATAATATAGCATAATGCGGACAAAAAATCAACGGAAAGGACCGGCGCGCAAAAAAGCAGACGAAAAAAACGGGCCCGCCGCAAAAAGGGCAGGCCCGTAAAAAGCTGCGGGAAAGCGTTTATTCTTCCACGTTTATACCGCCGCGGCGGCTGCGGACTATGGCTATGCCCAGCAGACAGGCGGCCACTACGCTGACCACCACCCGCACGTAAACGGGAACGGGCATAGCGCCGAGGTCGTTCAACACTAGGATCGGGGCAAGCAGCAGAGCCACCAGGTTCATGACCTTGATAAGAGGGTTGATGGCGGGGCCGGCGGTATCCTTGAAGGGATCGCCCACGGTGTCGCCCACCACGGTAGCCTTGTGCTCTTCGGTGCCTTTGCCTCCGAACAGGCCGTCCTCCACCTTTTTCTTTGCGTTGTCCCAGAGACCGCCCGCATTGGAAAGCAGAACGGCCAGCAGCTGGCCGGAAAGGATGGCGCCGGCCAAAAAGCCGCCGAGAGCGTCAACGCCAAGAGCAAAGGCGATGAATATGGGGGAACATACAGCCAGGAGAGCGGGGCTCAAAAGCTCTGTCTGAGCGGCTGCGGGAGAGATCTCCACGCACTTCTGATAATCGGGCTTTCCTTCGTCGCTGCCGCTTCTGGGGTCGTATTCCATGATGCCCTTTATCTCGCGGAACTGTCTTCTGACCTCGTTCACCAGGTTGAAGGCGGCTCTGTTCACGGCGTTGATGGCCATGGAGGAGAACATAAAGGGAATGGCGCCTCCCACCAGAAGGCCTATAAAGATATGGGTCTTGTCAACGGCGATGGCGGTGAGGTTGGCATCCTCCATAAAGGAGTGGAACAGAGAAACGGCGGCAATGACCGCAGTAGCGATGGCAAGCCCCTTGGTAAGGGCCTTGGTGGTGTTGCCCACGGCGTCCAGATTTGCAACTATCTGGTGAGCGTTGGGATCCACGTCGGGTTCCTTGAGGGCGCCGGACATCTCGAATACGCCGTTGGCGTTGTCGGAGATAGGACCGTAGGTATCCATAGCCAGCATGAAGCCGGTGGTGGAAAGAAGGCCGAGACCGGAGAGGGCCACGCCGTATGCGGCAAGGATGGCGTGCTGCGGGAATATGATGGCGGAAGCCAGAACGGCGGCGCCTACCGCAACCAGAGCCCAAACGGCGGATTCAAGTCCGGAACCGAAGCCGGAAAGGATAACGGTAGCGGGGCCGGTCTTTGCCGAAGCGGCGCACTCCGAAACGGGGCGGCTTTCGGTAGCGGTGTAGTATTTTGTGAGCTGCTCGATGATAAAGGCGAGCACCACGCCGAACAGATTGGCAAGAGCGAAGCGCCACCAATCCACAACGGCGCCGTTGATCTCAACGGGCTGCTTCTGGAAAACCACGTACGAAACGGCAAAGAAACCTATGATAGCCAGGATACCCGAAAGGATATAACCGCTGGAGATAGGCTTCATGGGGTCGCTTTTTATATCGTCGCTGCCATGCACGGAATAGATGCCGATGATGGAAGCAAAAACGCCGATGGCGCGGATGAGCAGAGGATAGACCACCATAGCCAGGATGGCAGCCCCCGACGCTCCGGTGGAAGCGGTAGCGGCGCCCAGGATGATGGCGGCCACCAGGGTCACTTCGTAGGATTCGAACACGTCTGCGGCCATACCGGCGCAGTCGCCCACGTTGTCGCCCACGTTGTCGGCGATGGTGGCGGCGTTGCGGGGATCGTCCTCGGGGATATTCTGCTCCACCTTTCCAACCAGGTCGGCGCCCACGTCGGCAGCCTTGGTGTAGATACCGCCGCCGATCCTCATGAAGAGAGCGGCCAGACAGCCGCCGAAGCCGAAGCCCACCAGGACCTTCATGCTTTCTTCACGGAAGATGAGGAACAGGAGGCAGGCTCCCAGAAGGCCCAGGCCTACGGTAGCCATACCGGAAACGGCGCCGGAACGGAAGGCCACGTAAAGGGCCTTTTTGTAGCTGGTAAGAGCGGCGTTGGCAACGCGGCAGTTGGCCTTTACGGCCATCATCATACCGATAAGGCCCGCGCAATAGGAACAGGCCACGCCCAGAACGAAGGCGATGGCTACGCCTACGTAAAGAGGGATCGCGATATTGAAATCGGAATGATTGTAAAGAGCGTTGCCCTTATACAGGAAAACCATGCCTATGGCTATGAGCAGCACGAACCATATCATGGTCTTTGCCTGCTTTGACAGATAGGCAACGGCTCCCTCGCGGACTGCGTTGGATACGTTCTGCATACCCACGGAGCCGGGATCTTCCCGGGAAAGGGAATTGAACCAGGCTACGGCGAATATGACGCCGATCACCGCGCTTATGAAAACTATCCAGATCGAAGGCACCATCCAGCCGAATTCGTCGAACGGCGGCAGAGTGATGGCTTCGCTTGCAAAAGCGGCTGACGGTATGAGACAGGCCAGCAGCGCCATTGCCGGGAACATGAGTTTTTTTGACAGTGTGCGCATCAGCACCCTCCTTGAATGAAAAGAGCAAACAAAAAACGCATTGTGCGGTTTTGATTTAGTTCATATAAAAGTATACTACATTTAAAAGGTTTTTTCAAGAACGGAAACGGCATATATCGCCGACGCCGGTCAATAACTGCTTTCATAGGTGTCGGCAAGGGTGAGTACCTCCGCCCTTTCCGCCGCCTCTTCCGGAGAAAGGCCGCCGTCTTCTTCTATATCCAGCAGATATTCCTTTCCCGGGAGCAGGGTGATGAAATTGCGGCCGAGCCTCACGTATTTGTCCGGCACGTATATATAAGCGTAAAAGGCGGGGACGTCCGTGGTCACCGCAAGGGCTTTCCCCCGGGCCTTCACGGAGATCTTCGGCTTCCGGGGCTCAAAGTATTTTTCCGGAACGAAAAAGGCCGTTTTGTCCTCCTGCTCCCCTTCAAAGGACGCTGTGACGAAGCGGCTGTACCTGCCCTCGCCCTTCAGATACTCCGAAAAGTCTTTTTCCAGTATGCACGCCGAGGACATGGGCTCCGCCGTTCCCCGGACCGCGGTCTCCGCCAGAGTGTTTCCCTCCGTGTCCCGGAGAGCGACCACAACGTTTTTCTCCGCCCTCTGACGGCTGCCGTTGGTGAGGTGCGCCTTTACCGACGTACCGGATTCCTCCAGAGACAGCAGCACCGGGGCAAAAAACTCCCGGGCAAAATACATCAGGGCCTTCCAGCGCCCGCCGTATTCCATGGCTGCCCCGCTGACGGTGGGCCAGCAGTCGTTGAGCTGCCACACCAGCACCCCCATGCAGCGGAAGCCGTTCAGGTTCCGCCGCCAGTGCTCGGCGCCGCACCTCATGGCGCAGGCGTGCACCAGCTGGGTGACGTATATATACGACTTTATATCCTTCGGCATGCGGAAATATCTGCCCACGTAATACATCAGGTCCTCGTCTCCCGTAGGGTCCTTCTGGTGGGCGTGCATGACGCGGGAAAAGATCTGCCTGTCTTCCGGCAGGGAAAAGCTTTTCACCTGCTCCCAGGAGGGCCAGGACTGCAGCCCGAATTCGGTCATGATCCGGGGAAACAGCTTTCTGTATTCGGTATAGGGCTTTTTTCCGTGCCACACGTCCCAGTAGTGGGTGTCTCCCGAAGTCTCCGAATTGGGGTCGCCCCCTTCTTCGTCAAAGGGCGAAGCGGGCAGATAGGTCCGCCCCGGATCCTCCCTTTCGCAGACGTCCTTTATCAGGCCGTAAAACAGCCGGCGGTAGTCTTTTCTGCAGGCGGCGTTGGTCTCCCGCGAAGGCCAGTTTCCGCCGTAGAGGAACATCTCCAGCTCGTTGTTGCCGCACCACAGGGCGATACAGGCGTGATGCTGCAGCCTGCGGATATTGTCCTCCGCCTCCGCTTCGTATTCTCCCATAAGCTCCTCCGTCATGGGATAATGGCAGCAGGCGTACATAAAATCCTGCCATACCAGTATGCCCAGCCGGTCGCAGACGTCGTAAAAACAGTCCTTTTCGTAATAGGCTCCGCCCCAGGCACGTATCATGTTCATATGGCAGCAAACGGCTGACCGCAGCAGCTTTTCGTAATCCTCTTCCCGGAGGCGGGACGGGAACTGGTCCGCCGGCACGTAATCCGCGCCTTTGGCAAAAACCGGGCGGCCGTTCACCCGCAGAAAGAAGGTGCGCCCCCATTCGTCCTTTTCCCTTACTATCTCTATGCGGCGGAGGCCGGCGTTTATCTCTTTTTCGTCAAGGGGGGCGGCTTCTTCCCCCGCCCATACCTTCACCCTGTAAAGAGGCTGCTCTCCTTCTCCCGCGGGATACCAGAGCCGGGGCTCCGGTATATCGAAGGAAGCCTTTCCTCCGGGGCAGGCCTTCGTCTCCAGCAGCGTTCCCTCCGGATCGTAAAGGGCCGCCGTCAGGCTGCAGCCGGGAACGAATTCCCGGACGCGCGCCGTTACGTCCAGCCGGCAGCGGGAAATGCCTTCCGGAAAAACGCTTTCGGCAAATACGTCCTCCAGCTTCAGGGCTTCATAGGCGCATATCCTTATGTCCTGCCAGATGCCCATAGTGGGTATCTGCGGGCCCCAGTCCCAGCCGGACTGATACACCGCCTTCCGCAGCTGCTCGCTGCCAGGCAGGGAAAAGCCCAGGTTCGCCCCCCTGTTTTCCCCGGCATGCCTGCGGCAGTATTCCGAAGAGGAAGCAAACGTTATCTCTATTTTGTTCTCCCCTTCCCTTGCGGCGCCGGAGATATCGAAGGAATAACGGCGGAACATATTTTTGGTTTCGGCTATAAGGACGCCGTTCAGATATATCTTTGCCAGAGTGTCAAGGCCGTCGCATTCCAGCAGCAGGGCCTTTGCCCCGGTGAACTCCCGGGGCAGAACGAAGCTGCGGCTAAAGGAATAGTCCGCATCGCAGATCCATTTTTCGGCAAACTCGTTGTCCCGGTAAAAAGCGCCCTTTGTCAGCCCCGCCGCCTCCAGGTCGGTATGCACGCAGCCCGGCACCCTGGCTTCCACGTCTATATCCCCCGGGGGAACGGGAGTAAGGTTCCGCAGCCGCCAGGCGCCGCAGAGAGAAAGCTGTTTCATATACGCGCCTCCATTTTAATAACTGTGGGCCAGGTCGAATATCTTCAGCCCCGATACCATTTCCTCCGGGGAAAGGCCGCCGTCCTTTACCGGCCGGAAAACGTATTTTCTGCCGGGAAGCATGGAGATATAGTTTTTGTCGAACCGCACGCCGCTGTCCGGCGCCTGCAGGCAAACGTAAAAGGCGGGAACGTCGGTCTCCGCGACGATATGGTCCTTTCCGGCGCTCACGGCAAACCGGGGCAGCGGGAGCTCCATATACTTTGCCGGAGCAAAAAAGGCGGTCTTCGGAGTCCCGCCCTCCGTTTCCGCGGCAAGGAACACCCTGTATCTGCCGTCTCCCTCCAGGTATTTCTTCATATCCACCGTTCCGCAGACTGCGCTGCCGAAGGCGGGAGCGGAGGCGGTAAACCGTTTTTCCTCAAGGATCCTGCCGTCGGTGTCCATCACGGTATATACCGCGCTTTTCTCCGCAGCCTCCCCGGTGTCGTTGGTGAGGCTCAAAAGCGCCACGTCTTCTTTTTCCTCTATGCTCAGGAGCACCGGGGCAAAAAACTCCTTCGCCATATAGTGGCAGGCCTTCCAGCGGCCCCCGTATTCCAGGGAAGCCCAGCTGGACACGGGCCAGCAGTCGTTGAGCTGCCAGTAAAGGGCGCCCATGCAGCGGTGATCGTTCCTGTTGCGGCGCCAGTGCTCCGCTCCGTAGCGCATGGCGTCCCCGTGGAGGAGCTGGCTGATGTATATATAGTTCTCAAAGTCCCGGGGAAGCTTGTAGTTTTTGCTGATGTAATAGACGATGGCTTCGTCGCCGGTCCTGTTCTTCTGGTGGCAGTTCATTATCCGGGAAAAGATCACTCTGTCCTCCGGCTCCGTCACCGGCTTCAGGGTCTCCGGGGAAGGCACCGACTGAAAACCGAACTCGCTCATGAAGCGGGGAAAATGCTTTCTGTATTCGGTGAAGGGCTTTCTGCCGTGCCACACCTCCCAGTAGTGGGAATCCCCGGAGCCTTCGCCGTTGGGGTCTTCGAATATCTTTTCCGAAAAAGGCGAAGCGGGCACGTAGGTCCTGGAGGGGTCCTCCCTTTTCGCCACGTCTGCCAGCAGGCCGTAATAAAGCTCTTCGAATTCCCGGCGGCACCTTTCGTTGGTTTCCGGCCCCGGCCATCCGCCGGCCAGCTGCCATTCCAGCTCGTTGTTTCCGCACCAAAGGGCGATGCAGGCGTGGTGCTGCAGGCGCCGCAGGTTGTCCTCCGTCTCTTTTTCGTATTCCTCCATGAGCTCCTCCGTCACGGGATAGTGGGAGCAGGCAAACATGAAATCGTGCCATATAAGGAGCCCCAGCTCGTCGCAGATATCGTAAAACGCATCCGCTTCGTAAAGGCCGCCGCCCCATATCCGCAGGCAGTTCATATTCGCTTCCGCGGCGCTTTCAAGGATGTCTCTGTAATCCTCTTCGGAGACCCTTGAAGGAAACTGGTCCGCGGGGACGTAATCGGCGCCCTTGGCAAAAACGGGGCTGCCGTTCACCCTGATATAAAGAGTGCGGCCCCATTTGTCCCTGTCCTGCACCACCTCCAGGCGGCGGATGCCCGTCCGCACGGTTTTTCCGCTTTCCGCCTCGCCTCCGCTCAAAGCCTGTACCGAAACGGAATAAAGGGGCTGCTTTCCCAGGCCCGCGGGCTGCCACAGCTCCGGCTCCGCCACGGCAAAGGAGGTCTTCTTCCCGCCGGCGGAAAGGGTCCTGAAGTCCAGAGGGGAGCCGTCCGGAGCGAAAAGGGTGACCACGTATATTCCGCCGGAGGAAAACTCCCGGCTCAGGATCTCCACGTCCAGGATGGCGTTTTTATAGTCGGCGCTCAGGGTCTGGAAGATCTTCACGTCCTCTATTTTTGCAAAGGAATAAGCGCCGATGCGGATATCTCTCCATATCCCCATAGTGGGTATCTGCGGGCCCCAGTCCCAGCCGGCCTGGGAATGGCATTTCCTCAGCTGTTCGCTGCCGGGGAGGGAGTCCCCGGCGGTATGGCCGTTGTTTTTGCCGGCGTGTTCCTCAAAATATCTGCCCGGAGAAGCGAAGTCTATCCTTATGCGGTTTTCCCCCGCCCGGACAAACTCAGTCACGTCGAAAGCGTAGCGGCGGAACATATTTTTGGTGCGGGCGACGCTGCTGCCGTTGATATAGATCTCCGCCAGGGTATCCAGGCCTTCGCACTCCAGAAGCAGGGTCCTGCCCGCAGGCGTTTCTCCGGCGGAAAAGCTGCGTTCGTAGGAATAATCGGCCATATATACCCATTTGTCTTTGTATTCGTTGTCGCGGTAAAAGGGGTCGCCGATGACCCCGGCAGCCATGAGGTCCGTGTGGACGCAGCCGGGGACCGCGGCGGGGACGCTGATATCCCCTTTGGGGGTCGGCGATACGGAGCGGAGGGTCCACTCTCCGTTAAGGTCAATGATGTTATTCATCTGTTTCCTCCTCGGGCACGGGAAAAGTGACGTACCCCTCGGTGGCGTTTTCCCTGGGGATGATCCGGCAGGGGTTGCCCATGACTATGGAATGGGACGGCACGTCGCAGTTGACGAAGGAATTGGGGGCGATGAGCACGTCGTCGCCTATATGGATCCTTCCCACTACCATGGCGCCGGGGCCTACCCAGACACGGTTGCCCAGGATGGGAGCCCCTTTTCTTTTGCCCCTGTTCTCCTGGCCTATGGCCGCGAACTGGTGCAGGGTCACGTTGTCTCCCAGCACGGCGGCTGCGTTGACTCCCACGCCGTAAGCGTGGATCAGGCACAAGCCCCTGCCGATCTTGGTCTGGGGCCACATCAGGATAAAATATTTTTTGCGCAAAATGCTGAAAAGAGCGCTGTAAAAACGCCTCTCCACAGGATTTTTGGCATATTGCGCCTTGCGCAGAGAGATATGAAACAGCCTGAGCCAGGGGGTAAGGACCTCGTAGCGGGACAGGTCCTCGGCAATGAGTTTTTTTGTATCCATAACGTTTCCTTGTCTGATGGTATATTCACTATTATTATAGCACAGCCCGGCTCCCGGGGGGCGCGGCAAGGCGGATTTTGTGTTATAATAAATATACATATACATTTTTAAAGCGAGGCCGCATTTATGAAAATTCTGCTTTTGACCGCCATCCTGTTCCTGGCCGCGTCCGCCTGGGCCGCTCCCGCCCGGACAACGGAATTCGCGCTGGATTTTGAGGAATGCCCCGTCTCGGAAGCCTTCGGCAGCTCCCGTGACGGCATGGACGTCAGCTATGTGGGCCCGGGCTCCCTTCACAGAGTCATAGAGACCTCCATGGGCAAGGTCCTCCTGGCCCGGAAGACCGACCTCCGGTACTGGGGGATGAACTATACCGGAAAGGCCTTTTATTTTTCCGCGGACGTGATGCCCGGCGAAAGGTTCGGCGATGCGGAATTCAGATACGCCTTTTCCTCCCACTGGTCCCAGCTGGGCAGGCCCGGACGCCCCGAGGAGACCGTGTTTTCGGTAAAAGCCGACAGAGACGGGGAGCCCGCCCTCTTCAACTACAAGGACGAAAAGGTCTGCTCCCTGGAAAGGAACGCCATATCCTCCATAGAAGCCGCCTTTGATTACGGCAGCTATCATTACACCCTCACAGTCAACGGCAAGCCCGCGGGAGGCCCCAACGAGTTTGACGACGATCTCTATCAGGTCACCGGCCTGAACATTTACGTCTTCTCCCGTTCGGAAGGCTCCTCGCTGGTTTTAGACAACATCAGGGCCGAGACCCTGCGCTCCGTTCCCCTGCCCCAGCGGAACTCCTTCCAGAAGCCCGGCCCCCTGCCGAAGGTCGCCCTCCCCGCGAAAAAGGATACGGAGGACGCGGTGTTCGTCAACGATATGCTCTGCGGCAAAAGCCTTTTTGCCGCCGGCAGGCTCTGGATACCCCGAAAAGCCCTGGAAGCGGCGGGAGCCAAAATATCCGGGGGCAAAAACGGCGCCCTGCGGATAAAAACCGACAAGGGGACTTTTGAGAGCCCCCGGGATACGGACGCCCCCCTTTCCCACCGTGTGACGGAAAAGGGAGTCTATTTCCCCGCCAAAGCCTTCGGCGAAGCGGCAAGCGCCAAAGTGTGGCGCTCCGACGCCCTGAAGACGACACTGGTATCCACGGGGAAATACCGAAACGACGGCATCCTGAGAAGCATAGGCGGACACCTGTGGATGAACGGCGAACCCTATTACGAGATATCCTTCAACAAGTGGGACATCTTCCACCAGATATATTACGACGCTTCCCTCCACGGCGGCGAATACCCGAGCTCCAGCTGGAACAGCCCCTCCAACACCCTGCAGGGAGCGGAGAGGGCTCTCCGGGAGCTTTCGGAAAACGGCTTCCGGTCCATAAGGTTTTTCGTGGGAGCCTTCAATCCCGGGCGTTCGAAGGAAGAGGCCGATCTGTATTTCCGGGCCTCCGATATGCTCTACGACCTGTGCGACAAATACCATATAAGGCTGGTGCCCAGCCTGAGTCTCGTAGGGACCGAATTCATGGCGGGGAAATACACCGAATACGGTGAATGGGTCAGCGCCGGCGAGAACTACAGCGAGATATATACGGAGAAAAAGAGCAAGTCCCTGGACGCAGTCCTGGACTTCATCGACGCCTACGTGGGCAGGTATAAGGACCGGGATACGGTGCTCATGTGGGAGATAAGCAACGAGGGCAATCTGAACGCCGACGTGGGCTACGGCAACGGCAAACGCTATTCCCTGCTGCAGATGAGCAGGTTTTACAGCCGGGTCATACGGCGCATAAAACAAAACGACCCCGAAAGGCTCGTCACCGGAGGCGACAGCATGAGCCGCAGCGCCCAGTGGCACCTGCTGACCGGGATCATGGAAGGCAGGAGCTGGGACTGGACCGTTGACAGCCCGGAGGAAAGGCTCAGGGCCCTCTGGCTCATCAACCGGGACGCCGACGTGGTGAGCATGCACGCCTACAACCTGGGGGCCGATATGAACGACGGCATGAACGTTTACGCCCCCGACCCCGCAGACCGCAGCCGCAAGGAGCTTCTGGACTGGGACTATCTGCTGGGCGAAGCCGCAAGGCTTTACAAGCCTCTGTATATCGGCGAAGCGGGAGGCGCCTTCCTCAACGGGAAAGTGACAGACGCCCCCAACAGGTCGCCGGAAAAAGCCGCCGGACGGGCCGAATATCTCCGGGGCCTGGTGGATGCGGGGGTGCAGCTCACCCACTGGTGGGCCTTCAATTCCGACAGGGCGGATTTCAATTTCGACCTGGACGACTGGACCGTCACCATAAAGGACACCCCGGAGACCTTTGAAGCAGTGAAAGAGGCAAACCGGAGCCTGCAGGAAAAGTATCTGAAAAACGATCTGAGATAAGACGCTTTGCAAAGGGCCGCCCGAAAGGCGGCCCTTTTGAACGGCAGAACGGCTGCTTTTCCGCAAAAGCAGCCGA
>JAGDAG010000156.1 GCA_017959625.1 Abditibacteriota bacterium
ACCGTGTCTATGACTATGTTCCTGTAGTGGCCCCCGTTCCCCGGGAACCAGGGGTTGATGATGAAGCCGTAGCCCCGGAAGGTGCCCGTCACGTTTTTGATGAGCACCCGATCCAGCTCGCCCTCGCCCCGGCACAGCAGCCGGATGCCCTGGTCGGCGTTGTTCAGGTGCACCCCGTCTATCATCACGTCGGTGATGGAGGACCTGCCGTCGGCCTCGTCGGGGGCCAGGGCTATGAAGTCGTCGCCCGCCGTGCCGGTGATGTTCCGCAGGGTGAGGAACTGTCCGGGGCCCCAGAAGTGGAGCCCGTCCTGATTGTTGGCGCTCATATAGTCGTCCAGGACCACGTTCACGTTTTCGATATTTACGAATTTGAAGTTGGCCATGAGCATGACGTAGGTGCGCTGGTTCATGACGGTCATATCCCGCATGGCCACGTTTTCCACGCCGTAGAACTCAAAGGCGAATATGTGCTTGCACTCGGTGACCATATAGCTGAAATGATTCTTCTTCAGGTGTTCCTCGTAGGGGTCTCCGGGCAGCTCTATATGGTGCTCCTGCCCCCGGGCGTTGTGGTTCCAGGTGCCGCCGGAGAGAGTTATGTTTTTGTCTTTTCTCTCTCCGTAAAAATCCGGGTGGCCGTTGCGGAGGAGGGCCCGGTTGCTGCCGTCCGCCAGAAAGAACCCGCAGGAGGGGTTTATGCACTCTATAGCGGTATTGGGCCAGATGACAAGGCCCGTTATGAGGGCGGCGCCGTCCATGACAAGCTTGACCGGGGCCCTGCCGTCCTTTGCCTTGTCCAGTATGCTCTGGAGGGCGGCGGTGTCGTCGGTGCCGCCGCCGTTTATGACGCTGCTGTCCAGAGCGGCGTAGTCGGATGCGTAATAAATATTCTTCATAGCTCTATTTTTTGATAACGTCCCTTTCGGATATACGCTCTGTTTTTGCCGCCAGCTCGTCCGTATAGACGGGCCCGCTGCAGGTGACGCCGCTGAGTTGCAGGCTGCCCAGGCTGCCGTTTTCGGCGGTCTCCATCAGGACCTTGCCGTTATCTGCCTGCAGATCGCGTATGACAAAATTGTTGATGCGGTCCTTGATGCGTATGGGCGCGGGGCTGCCGGGAGCCGAATCCATATACGCGTTCTCAAGGATCAGGTTCTCTATAAGAGTGGGGTTCTCCGGGTCGGAGGGCAGGTTCCTGCAATAGTTGCCCCCCGCATCTATGAAACGGATGGGCTTGGCGCTGCGGGAGCGGATATTTTTGAGGACCAGGTTTTCTATATTGCCCCCCAGCTTGAACATAAAGCTGTCCATATATTCGTAGGCCAGCTCCGAGCAGCTGAGGTCCACGGTGTCGAAAACTATGTTCCTGTAGTTGCCCCCGGTGCCGGGGAACCAGGGGTTGATGATGAAGCCCAGGCCCCGGTAGGTGCCGGTGACGTTTTTGATGAGCACCCTGTCCAGCTCGCCCTCGCCCCTGCACAAAAGGCGTATGCCCTGATCCGAATTATTCAGGTGCACTCCGTCTATCATAACGTCGGTGATGGAGGACCTGCCGTCCCTTTCGTCGGGGGCTATGGCTATGAAATCGTCTCCCGCCGTGCCGGTGATGTTCCGCAGGTTGAGGAACTGCCCGGGGCCGAAGAAGTGCAGGCCGTCCTGGTTGTTGGCGCTCATATAATCGTCCAGGACTATGTTCACGTTGTCGATATTTACGAATTTGAAATTGGCTATCAGCATGGTAAAGGTGCGCTGGTTCCTGACGGTCATATCCTGCATGGTCAGGTTCTCCACCCCGTAGAGCTCAAAGGCCATGACCCATTTGGTGGGCATATAGTCCTTGTCCTGCAGCTGATAGATATGCTGCTCGTCATCGGGACAGGGCACGTCGTGCTGCTGCCCCCGGGCGTTGTGGTTCCAGGTGCCGCCTTTTATGACTATGTTTTTGTCCCGCTTTTCGGGAGCGCAGTAAAAGTCTGCGTTGCCGTTGCGGAGGAGGGCCCGGTTGCTGCCGTCCGCCAGAAAGAACCCGCAGGAGGGGTTTATGCACTCTATGGTGGTGTTGGGCCATACGGTAAGGCCCGTTATGAGGGCGGCGCCGTCCATGATAAGCTTGACGGCGGTCCTGCCGTCCTTCGCCTTGTCCAGTATGCTCTGGAGGGCGGCGGTGTCGTCGGTGCCGCCGCCGTTTATGACGTGGCTGTCCAGGGCCGCAAACTCGGATGCCAGGAAAATGTTTCTCATTTGACAGATATTCCTCTTTTATGTAAACGCTTTATTTTGTCTTCGCCTTTGATAAGGGTCTTCAGGCCTTCGGAAGAGACGTCTGCGAGAGTCAGGCTTTCCACCCGGGCCGTGTCCGTGAGCTCCACGAGGCAGCCCCCGTTGCTGCCGCGGAACTGCACGTTCTTCAGGGTGAAGTTTTCCACGGCGTCCTGGCAGCAGATATAGCTGTGGTCATTTTGGTCGCCGTATATATACAGGTTTTCCATGGTCAGATTTTTGACCGCGGTGCGGTTCAGGCTGTCGGGGGGCTCGTGCCTGAAGCCCATGCCGCCGATCTCGGCGATATAGTGGGGCAGGCTGCCGTGATAATGGACGTTGCGCAGGGTGATATTCTCCATATTGCCCCCCAGCCTGAAGATAAAGGGAGGCATGTAGTCGTAGCACTGGTCGTCCGCCCGTATATCCACCGTGTCTATCACAATGTTTTTATAGCAGCCACCCGACTTGCTGTCGAACCAGGGGTTCATGATGAACCCGAAGCCCCGGAAGGTGCCGGTGACGTTTTTGATGAGCACCCTGTCCAGAACGCCCTTCCGGCCGCACAGCATGCGGATGCCCTGGTCCGAACAGTTCATATGCAGCCCGTCTATCATCACGTCGGTTATGGAGGACTCGCCGTCCACCTCGTCCGGCCCCAGGGCTATGATGTCGTCCCCCGCCGTGCCGGTGAGGTTGCGAAGCGAGAGGAACCGGCCCGGCCCCAGAAAATGGAGGCCGTCCTGATTGTTGGCGGGCATGTATTCGTCCAGGATGATGTTCACGTTGTCTATGTTCACAAAGCGCCAGTTCTTCATGGCCATGGCGAAGGTGCGCTGGTTGCGGATGGTGACGTTTTTCATGGAAAAGTTTTCCACGCCGCAGAACATGAAGGCCATGACCCACCACGGATGGGGCTCGCTGGCGTCCTGCCGGGGGTAATCCCTTTCGGGGGGGACGGGCAGGTCGTGGACCTGGCCCGGGGCGTTGTGGTTGAAGGTGCCGCCCTCTATGGAAATATTGCGGTTTTGGGAGGCGTTGTCAAACCACTTGTCGAAGAATTCGTTTTTGATGATGGGGCAGTTGCTGCCGTCTGCCAGAAAGAAACCGCAGGAGGGATTGATACACTCTATGGAGGTGTTGGAATACACCGTGAGGCCCGTCACCAGGGCGGCGCCGTCCATAACGAGCCTGACGGGGGTCCGTCCGTCTTTGGCGCGGTCCAGAATACCCTGAAGGGCCCGGGTATCGTCTGTGCCGCCGCCGTTTATGACGTGGCTGTCCAGAACGGCGTAATCGGAGGCGAAATAAATATTCTGCATGCTGTTGTCCTTGTCGGTATTTTCTCCGGCGCCTGCCGGAGGATGTGTCATTTTTATTATAGCACACCCAAGCCTCCGGGCTGCCGGAAAAAAGGCAGTTTTTTTCACCGGCGCAAAACCTGAGCCCTCCCGTCCCCGCAGAAAAGGGACCGGGAGGGCCGATAAATCAAACGTTTCCCTGTAGCCGGCCGGCAATTTTCAACGCGATCCCGCCCGCAAATAATCAATTTTTGAAAACGGAAGCCGACAGATACGCCCTGTCCGAATCTTCGGGAATTCAGTTGTTATTTATTCTTGACAGGTATTGCATTTATTGCCTGCGCTGTCTATTTCTTCACCCCGAACAGATCCTCTCTGTAAGCGGTGAGGTATTCGATACAGTATTCATCCCTGCCCAGCAGTGCCTCGGCAGCGAAAACGCCCCCCAGCATATCCCTGTTGAGAGGGTCCATTATAGCGCCGTCCATTCCGTGCATCATGGCTCCTATAAGAAAAGCGTGGTTGACGGCTTTTCTGTAGGGCAGTCCGTAGGAAATATTGGACAGGCCGCTGACGATATGAGCGCCGGGATATTCCTCCAGTATCCTGTCCGCCGCTCCGACAAAATTCAGAAAGCTGGCGGGAGACGTGCCCACGGTGAACACCAGGGGATCGAACCAGAGCCTGTCGGGATCTATGCCGTATTCGTTCACCTTATCCATGATCCGGTGAAAACTGTCCACACGTTTTTCCACAGTTTCGGGCATCCCGGTCTCGTCCAGCAGCAGAGCTACGATCTTCCATTCCTTCATGTCCCTGACAGCGCTGAAGATCCTGTCGATCTTGTCTCCTTCCAGGGACACAGAATTGATCATCCCCGGTTTTTTGCAGAGAGGGATACAACCAAGAATGGTGTCCGGAGAAGGGCTGTCGAGGCTGAAGCGCGCGTCCGGGCACTCCTTCTCTATGTTCTCTATCATCCATTTCAGCACTTCTGCGTCTTCATCCGGCACTCCGGAGCAAATATCAAGATAATCTGCCCTGCAGGCCAACTGCCGGGACGCCAGATCCTTCACGAAGCCGGCATCTCTGTTTTTGATTGCTTCCGCTACCGATTTGATGGCTCCGTTCAGCTTTTCTCCTATAATAAGCATGTTTTTGTCTCCTTGTTTATATTTTGACTCGCGGACGGCAGGCGCCGGCCGAAGGTCATGCTTTTTCTTGCTTGCTTTTGACGGTCTCTATTTCCTTTATAACTGCGGGTATTATCTCGAACAGGTCGCCCTTCACCGCTATGTCGGCCAGCTTCATCATAGGCGTGGTATCGTCAACGTCTATTGCTATTATGGTCTTGCAGGACTGCATACCGATAAGGTGCTGTATCTGCCCCGAAATGCCGCAGGCGATATAGACGTCGGTCTGCACCGTGGCCCCTGTCTGCCCCACCTGATGGGGATAGGATATCCAGCCGTTGTCCACAGCAGCGCGGCTGGCTCCCACAGCGCCGCCCACGAGCGAGGCAAAGCGTTCCAGAAGAACGAAGCCCTCCGGCCCCTTCATTGCTCTTCCCCCGGCTACTATGATGCGGGCGTCGCCGAGACTGACAGCGGATCCGTTCTGCCTTACGCTTTGAAGAATTTCTTTTACTTTGAAAACGTCCCCGGGCTCCACAGTCTCCCGTATGATCTCTCCGGTCCTGCCCGGCAGGGGCTCGGGAGCGGACATGACCTTGGGGCGGACCGTAGCCATCTGCGGCCGGTATTCGCTGCTTCTGATGGTCGCCATGATGTTTCCGCCGAAAGCAGGCCTGGTCTGAAGCAGGTCCCCGTTGCCGGGATCGATGGCAAGTCCCGTACAGTCGGCGGTAAGGCCGGCGTGGAGCTTGCCGGCCAGCCTGGGGATCAGAGCACGCCCCCGGGAGGTGGCGGCGCACAAAAGGATCTCCGGCCTGTACCGTATCGTCAATCGCTGCAGGATATTGCATTCCAATTCGTCATTGAAGGCCTCGAGACGGCTGTCGTCCACGAGAATGACCTTGTCTGCGCCATAGGCGAACAGCGAACCTGCTTCGCCGGTGTGGCCGCAGCCGAGAGCCACTGTCCATACCTGGCTGCCACGGGCGTCCGCCAGCCTCCGCGCAGCGCCTATGAGTTCGTATGAGACCGGGTGAACGGCGCCGTTTGCGACCTCGGCAACGGTCCAGACGTTCTTGTAGGATGATTTCTCCTGTTCGCTTTGGATCTTCATGTGTTTCCCTCCTTACAGTAAACCGCGGCCGAAAAGCTCGCCTGCGAGAGCCGCAGCCGCTTTCTCCGGCTCTCCGCCGTCTATATGCAGCGTGACCGAGTCCCGCAAGGCGGGAGGCTCTGTTTTTACCACCCGCGTGGGCGAGGCGTTCAACCCGATCAGCCCGGGGTCCGCGCCGATGTCGGATGGAGTCCATACCGCTATATCCGCTTGCCTCGCTTTACGCGCATTTTTCAGAGTGGGGATGCGGGGAATATTAATATCCTTGAGCACCGTTATAAGGGCGGGAAGCCTGAGCCGCAGCAGATCGTAACCGTATTCGTTGGATCTGCAGACCCTGATATGGCCCGGATCCACATCTTCCACCTTTGATACGTTGGCAGCCTGCATTATATCAAGCCTTGCGGCAATGCCGGGGCCCACCTGAGCGGTATCTCCGTCCACCGCCTGTTTTCCGCAGATAATGAGATCGGCTCCCCCGAGAGCCTCTATGGCTTTAGACAGAGCATAACCTGTGGCCCAGGTATCGGAGCCTCCGAAAGCCCTGTCGCACAGGAGGACCGCCCTGTCAGCCCCCATGGATAAGGCCTCGATCAGTGAATTTTTAGCGTTTTCGGGCCCCATGGAAAGAGCGATGACCTCTCCGCCCGCCCGTTCCCGGATACGGACGGCTTCTTCCACCGCATAAAGATCGAAGGGGTTCAGGACTGCCTTTGTCCCTTCGCGGATTATTCTTTTGGTCTCCGGATCGATCCTGGCGTCTGCAGTAGCGGGGACCTGTTTGACACATACGACTATCTTCATCGCGCTTCCCTCCTTTCCGGCGACATAGCCTCGATCAGCTCATACTGGGTTTTGAATCCCAGAAGAGACAGATAGGTCCCGCAGAGCGGATAAATATCCCTTAGTCGTCTCAGCGTATCGATGGGATCGAACACCGCATCCTCGGGGATGGGGTATCCCACCACGTCCGAAAGCAGATACAGCTTTTTGGACATCCACGCTTCCACGGTGACAGGCAGTTCCGGATAATCCTGCAGCAGCCTGTCCACCACAGAGTTTTTTTCAATGATGGGCTGGGTAATAACAAAGGCCGCCCCGGCCTCCAGCTTTCGGTCCAGCTTTTCAAATTCGTGTTTCTCCGGCTCATAGGGATTGAAGGCTGCCCCCACGGTAAATAAAGGGTAATGCCTGCGGATATACCGTATCAGTTCTACAGAGGTGACGGCTTCCGTTTCCTCGGCTTCCATCTCCGCCGGCTTCAGCTTCGGGAGCCTCGGCGAACCGTCTCCGCTTATGGCAAGGACGGAAAATATACCCAGCCTTTGGCAAGCTGTCAGTATCTCCTCAAGGGTCTCTTTGGTATGAAAGGTGTTCAGATGTATGAGCACCTGCCCGGGACGCGCCTTCAGGCCCAGCTCTTCAATGCATTCATGCCCCTGGAAAGCCAGAAGCCCCATGGCGTTGTCGGTGATGGAAGCGGTAAAACCGCTGGCCATGACCCTTTCGAACTTTGCGGCGAACAGCGTAAGATCGTCCTCCAGTTTCACAGAGTCCTGCTTGGGAGGGATGATCTCAACGTGAAAAGCCGGGAATCCTTTGGGCGTATTGTTTTTCTCCATAATATATCCTACCTGTCATGATCAATAGCTCTCCGTTCGCCGCCGGACATCGTTTCCGGCGTTTGAACCTTATCGATCCGGCGGACGGAGCCTGCCTGTGCAAAAGGCTTATGCCTACCTGCATACTATTCAGATAGGTATATTGTATCAAATAATCGGATATATGTCAATATTTTCCGAAAAAAACAAATTTTGACGGCACCGGGAAGAAGGGGCGTACATCCGCTTTCCGTAAACGCATGACAATGGATTGTCAAACCAATCGCAACAGTTTTGGATTTCGTTGTCCCCGGGAAGCCGAATTCCCGCTGCGCTTAATAGTATAATTCACCGGCAAAAAAAAGCAGGAGAGGAAGTTCCTCTCCTGCCGGGGCGGGTTCAAAGGATACCCGCCTTTTCCATTTTTTCAAACTGTATCTGATACAGCTCTCTGTATTTGCCGTTTTCCAGGCTCATGAGTTCGCTGTGGCT
>JAGDAG010000157.1 GCA_017959625.1 Abditibacteriota bacterium
AAGCTGCTTCATATTGCTGAGGCACTGGGTCTGACGGGCCTTTTCCATGGCGTTGTTGAACACGGGGAAAAGGATGGACGCCAGAATGGCGATGATGGCGATGACCACCAGAAGCTCGATAAGCGTAAAACCTTTTTTCATTTTGGTCCTCCTGTAAAATTCCGGTTTTTACATTATTATTATAGCATATTATTTGCTCCGGCCGCCAAAAAACTTATGCGGCCGCGAGATTTTTTTCGGGGCGGCGGAAGCGCAAAAAATGCATGGCGCCCCGTTTTTATGATACGGAGCCGGGGAGTTTTGTTCCCCGGCTTTTTTGTATCAGTATTTTTTGCTCCACTTGCCCAGGGTCTTTTCGGGGACCAGCTTCCGGGTGCCGTCGGGGAGCACGTTGTGGGCGGGCACCACGTATTCGGTGGACACAGTGCCGTCCATGCCGACTCTCAGCACTCTGTAGCCCCAGCACACGTCGTCTTTTGCTTCCACGGCGCCGGCGTAGGAAAATTCGCCGGTGTGGATGATGGGCTTGTTGCCCCATTCGTCGCCGGTGATATCCACCTGATAGTTGTGGTCATGTCCGCAGAACATGCAGCGGATACGGGGCTCGGAGGCCACCAGCTGTTTGAATTCGTCGGATTCCTTGCTCTTTTCGAACCAGTGGGACACGAGAAAAACGTTTTTGGCGGGATATTTTGCCAGCATGCTTTTTATGTAGGCCACGTTGTGGTTCACGTATTTGCCGTCGTGGTCGTAATCGGGCCCCAGTTCGTCGGCAAAGGCGTCCAGCATAATGAACATACAGTTCCCCATATTCACGGTGTAAAAGCGGTCGAAGCCGGTTATCTCCTTCCATTTTGCGTTGGTGTACTGCTCATGGTTCCCCGCCACGGGATACACGGGGATGGCGTTGGGCAGCGCTTTTACGTATTTGTCAAAAAACGCCTTGGTGTTGCTGGTGCCCTTGTTGTAGGAACCGCCGTTGAACCAGTAGTCCAGAGCGTAGTCTCCTACCAGGAAAAGGGCGTCCGTTTTGCCTCTGTTCTGTTCCATGGTGATAGCCTTCACCCACTGACGCATACGGATATCCGTGGACACGCCGTACCATTCGATATGGCAGTTGTGGATGTCGCTGGAAAGGATGAACTTGAGGTTTTTGTTCACGTAGTTTCCGTAGGCAGCCTTTATTGCCTTTATCCAGTTCGCGCCTTCCTCCGCTACGGTGACTCCGTTTTTGGCGGCGTCCTCCTTCAGCACGTCCCCTATTTTGAAATTGCCGCTCCAAAGCACCATGCTTTTGTCCGGCCTTTCCTCAAGGCGCAGAGCCGGGACTTCGGCGGAAAGGAGCACCTTGTCTATGTTCTCCTGTATTATTTTGGCCCTTGCCGCGGCGGAATAGTCCTTGGAAGGGCTGTTGATCTTAAACAGGGTCGCGGGGCCGGCCTTTATGTCGGCGCCCATGGCCGGGATGCACATGGCGCAGACAGCCAATACGCACAGTATCTTTATTGCATTCATACGCTTCTCCTTGAAATGGTTATCATCAATTAAATTATAGCAAAAATCAAGCGGCGCGGCAAACCCTGAGGGTCATTTTGCCGCCTCTCTGATCAGCTGTTCCGCAAGATAAGGCCCCGCCGCGGGCGCCTCCGTATGGAAAGCGCAGGCTATGAGCCGCCCCCTGCCCCGGCGGGTCTCGCAGAGGGAACAAAGCTCCGCAGCCAGGCCCTCCCGGCAGTTGAACTGCCAGCACACGGGCAGGGCGTCCCTGTCCCCGGAGACGTCAAAGGGCCTGGAGGAGGCAAGGCCTATGAACTGATGCTCCGGTATCCGGTCCGGCCCCAGAGGGAAGGAGCCCATGAGCCCGCCCGCCGGGATATAGTGGGCGTTTTCCCTCCAGAAGAGGGCGGAGCGCCTGGGCAGGGCGTCGTCGTCCTCGGCAGCAAAATATATCACGGTGCAGCCCTGCTCCAGAGCCTCCTCCATGACGGAGTCCAGCCTGTCGGTGACGATCAGCCTGTCTTCGGGGCCCGCGTATTCCCGGGGGACCAGCGCCTTCAGGCCGTCGGCGCCGTAGCGCGCCGCGTTTTCCGCAGGCTCCGTTTTCGGGAACAGGAATATGTGCCAGCGGTTGGTTATCACTCTTCCGCCGTCAGCCTCGATCCGCGCCGTGAGGGTAAACGTTTCCCCTTTCTCCAGATGAGGCGCCTTTGCGGTCAGGATCCCCGCCGGCGCGATGCCGCCGGCCTCTCCCCGGAAGGAGCCGGAGGCCCGGGCGAGTTCGCCCTCCGGTCCCTGCAGGGCCAGGGTGTAAGAGCCGGACAAAGGCTCGCCGAAGACGGACGCCTTTACTTCAAGATGCAGCTCTTCACCCTCCTGCCAGCACAGGTTTTCCCTGTCGGCGGAGAGGAGCAGCGCGCTGTCGCCGTTGAAGGGCGTCCAGTCCGCGCCCGTCCACTTGGGGCGCCCCAGGTCGTCGTAAAAGCCGGGCCGGGTCAGGCGGTTGTCCCGCAGGGCGGTGATCACGTAGCCGTCCGTTTCCTCCACGCTCCTCATCTGCTCCGCCGTAGCCTTGCGGACAAACAGGGAGAACCTGTTCTGCCTTTTGACCAGCTCGCCGAAAACGTCCTGCCCGTATATGCCGTTGATCCGGTCCCTGAAGGTCCGGAGCAGGTCCACGTTCACCCACCAGGCGCTGCCGCCGGGGCCGGAGAGCCCTTTGAGGAGGGCCTCCGGATCCCTGAGGGTGTCGCAGTCTATGTCCTCGCCCGTCACGTAGGGCTTGGGGTCCCTGCGCACTCTGGGGGCCAGATGGTCCCGGAGCAGCCCGGGGTATTGGGGCAGCTCGGCGTATATGTGCCAGTCCCAGATATCTGTTTTGCCGCTGCTGAAATAGGCCG
>JAGDAG010000003.1 GCA_017959625.1 Abditibacteriota bacterium
GGTGTGCCCCTTGTCCTCAACTATCAAAAGCCTGCTTTTTACGCCCGCTTCCGTGAGGGCTTTGTGATACTCCTCTCCCTGGCTGCTCATCACTATGACGTCGCTGCCGCCGTACATATTCAGATGGGGCGGAGCGCCCCTGTGAACGAATTTCAGGGGGCTCATTTCCCAAGCCTGAAGGGTGTGATCCCCGGCCGGGTCGGGTACCAGCAGCTCCATGCTTTTTATGAATTCTTTTTTGTAAGGCGAGCCCTCCACCCTTCGGGGGTCCGTGTAATACGTCATATTTGTGGGGCCCACGCAGTTGATCACTCCCCTCACCCCGGAGGAAACGCCGTTCCGGCCGCTCCCTTCAAACGTTCCCGGGGGCAGCACGCCGAGGAGGTTCGCCAGCATGCCCCCGGCGCTGAAGCCGGCGGCCAGTATCCTGTCTGGGTCGATGCCGTACCGGCGGCAGTCTGCCCGTATATATCTTACGGCAGTTTTACAGTCTTCTATCTGCGCCGGCCACCGCGCCTCGGGCGAAAGCCTGTAATCCACGTCGAACACCACAAAGCCCTGTTCGGCAAGGTAGGCGGAAAAAAATTCGTTGTCGTCGGCGCTGCCTTCCATCCAGTAGCCGCTGTGCATGGAGACCATAGCCGGCATTTTTTCTCCTCTTTCCGACGGCTCGTAAACTATCAGGCGGAGCCGCCGGCCTCCCGGGACAGCGATATATTCGTCGTGTTTATTTACTTTCATCATATTCTTCCGGCAAAGCGGCGGATACCGGCAGGGCCGGCAGCGCTGTTTTCCTCCTATTATCCGAAAATCATGTTTTGTCCGGGCGTATGCCCATTGAGCCGTTATTTGCCGAGGGGGTCAAAAAAGCCTTTTTCCTCTATAAAGTCGCGGCAGAACTCCCTTGTCGCCTGCCGCATCTCTTCGGAAAATTCGTGCCATATGCCTTCGGCCACCAGAAGGGTGTTGGGGACTCCCGCCTTGTCCAGAAGCTTCGTATAGTCCTCTCCCATCTGATACATCACTACGTTGTCGATGCCGCCGTACATATTGAGATGGGGGCACAGGCCGGGGCGCGCGTAACTGACGGGGCTCATATCCGCCAGCATCTCCCGGTAATCCCCTCTCGTATCGGGGACCAGGGCGTCGATCCAGTCTATAAAGGCCCGGCTGTTGACGTTGGTCGCCAGTATCTCCGGATCTCTGTAATACCGCAGGTCTGCGGGGCCCACTATGTTCAGCACTGCCTGAACGGAAGAGGAAGCCCAGGTCCAGCCTCCGCCTTCGTATTTGCCTTCGGGCACCACGCCCAGCATACAGGCCAGGTGTCCGCCGGCGCTTATGCCACCCGCCATTATCCTGCCGGGGTCTATGCCGTATTCCCGATAGTTGGCCCTTACGTGGCGGACGGCGGTCTTGCAGTCCTCTATCTGGGCCGGCCACCGGGCTTCCCGGGACAGGCGGTATTCCACGTCAAACACCTTGAAGCCCAGCTCCGCAATAAAGACGGCAAACTCGGCGTTGCCTTCCAGGTCGCCCTCTATCCACGCGCCGCCGTGAACGGAAATAAAGGCGGGAGCGCAGCTTCCAAGCCCTTCGGGCTCGTAAATATACATCCGGAGGGGCCGTCCCTCCGTGGTTTTTCCGTATATCACGTCCTTAGTGACGGATATACCCCTCGCCGCCAGGGCTGCCCCCGCGGAAAGCAAAAGCAATATTAACGCAACAAAAATCATATCTGTTTTCCGTTTTTATCAAAAAACCCCTCAAAATCAAGAGTGGAACAGTCCCGGAGAGGCAGGGCGACGGGCCTTTTCTCCTTTGCGGAGAGATAAACCGCCAGCACCAGCTCGAGGGCGTCCCGCCCCGCCTTCAGATCTATATACGGGGCCCTGTTTTCCTTTATTGCCTCCGCCATATCCGCAAACACGCTTTTATGGCCGTTTCCGTATATGTTTTTGGCTTTTTCTTCAAAAGCCTGATAGTCCTCATCCTCTTCCATGCCCTCATACTGCAGCCGCTCCAGCCTGTTGGCGCAGAGACCGGATATCTTGGCGTAGCCTTTTTCGCCGAAAACGCACAGCACCTCTTCCAGATCGGTGTTATACACGTTCACCGAGCCTTCTATGGTGGCGGAGGCGCCGTTTTTGAAGCGCACCAGAGCCATTCCCGCATCTTCGGCTTCTATATAGGGGTGCTGGTTTTGCCGTATGACGCCGTAAACCGAGTCTATCTCACCCCCCATGCACCAGCGCAGCAGATCGATGCCGTGGATACACTGGTTCATAAGGCAGCCCCCGTCGTCCTTCCAGGTACCCCTCCAGGAAGCCTGGGAATAATAGTCTCTGTCTCTGAACCACCTCACGCACACCGAACCGTGGGAAAGGCGGCCCAGCCTGCCCTTCTCAAGGGCCTTCCGCAGCCTTTGCACGGGGATATTGAACCTGTTCTGATGGCAGGCGCAGGCCTTGACGCCGCGTTTGTCCGCAGCCGCTATAAGGGCGTCCGCTTCGGCAAGAGACATGGCAACGGGCTTTTCTATGATCACGTTCATGCCCTTTTCTATGCAGAACAGCCCGATCTCCCCGTGGGAGCCGCTGGGGGTAGCGACGCTCACAAGGTCAAGCCCGGGGTTTTCGCAAAGCATTTTTCTGAAGTCGGCGTATCTTTTTGCTCCCGCGCAGGCGGGAAAGGCCGCCGCCAGCGCCTCCATGGCCTTCGGATCGGTGTCGCAGATACACGTTATCTCCATACCGCCTGCTTCGGCGGCGCCGATATGGAAAGGTGCGATGCGCCCGCAGCCTATTATCCCGTATCTCATATTATCCGGCAAAGTCTCCCCTATTTATAGCTTTTGGAAAAAGACCCCTTCATCTCGTTGGAGCGTTCGGAATAATCGGTGCCCTTGCCCAGTATGGTGAGGGTCTTGCTGCCTACCTCGGGCTCGTACACTCTGGCCATATCCATGCCCACCAGCTCGGTGAGTAAGACCTCCATATTGAGATGCACCTTGATGTTGGGGTTGGGGTGCCCCACGTAGGAATCCACGTCGCTGCCTATGCCCGCATGGAAATGCAGCACCGGCTTGTTGGCGTCGGGGACCACAGTCCCCAGACCTACCAGCTCGTGCTTGTCGGAGCCGTCTGCATTTTTGATGGCTCCCATGGCCTGCACGTAGGCGTAGCGGATGGCTTCCCGCACGCAGATCTTGTTGACCTCTTCGTAAATGTTTTCGTCTTCGTGAAGTCTGGCCACAAAAACGCGGCCCGTTTTTCCCTGGGTGTATTCCATTATTGTGTTCTCCACATTTTATAATCTTCGGTTTCGTCGTTTTCCTTATGCTGGCCCGCTCCGGAAAGCTCGTTGTGCGTCTCAAGAGTGTATTCCAGCATTATCACCTTGCCCAGCGCGGTGCTGAAATATATATTTCCTTTGCCCTTTATGCTTTTAGAGCCGGAAAGGCCTATGCTCTCGGCAGCCTTCAGGTCCTCGGCGCTCAGCATGTCCGCAAGCCCTGCCGTGTGTTCGGCGGTAAAGGAGATGCGGGCAAGCTCTACCCCGTTTTTTTTGTAAACCTCTTCCAGGCGGCACTCTATGGGCGAGTTGAGGGTGTCCATTATCAGTTTTCCCGTCCAGGTGTCCCCCTTGTTCACCGGCTTGTCCGGCAGCAGGGCCGTTTCCCGGGAGGCGTCGAAGCCGGGAGTGGGGTTTCCGTCTTTGTCGAAGGAGGCGGTCACCTTTCCCTGCTTATCCAAAGAATAGCTGAACCGCGACGGGGGGATCTGCGAAACGTCCTGATCCTCGCCGTTGACCTTCAGGCTCACGGTCTTCACCTCGGCGGCAAGAGTGAGGCCGGGAGAAGGCGATTTCACCGTTTCGGTTATCTCTGTGACGGTCTCCACCTCCACGGTCTGCCCGTCTTCCTTCTGAACTATTTTGTTGGATTCTCTGTAAACGTTCACCTCATTGCCGTCATGCCTGTATTCCAGGGTCACCGGAGCGGCAAAGGCAGCGGAGACGAGCAAAAGCAGCCACAGGACAAAAAACGTTTTTTTCATTTTTCCACCTTCCGGTTTTTGATCTTCACAGTGTTTTTGGCAAAGGGTTCTCCGTCCACCAGCAGGTCGCACACTATCACGGTGTCGGTGAGGATATCCTCGCCGGCGTCGATGGCAAAATACATGGTGCCGCCGCCCTTCACCTTTGCCCTGGCCTTGATATCGCCCTCTTCCATATCCAGTTCGTCTTCCACGGCGATCTTTATGACCGCCAGCTTTACGCCCTTTTCGGTGATTATTTTTTCAAGAGTGTACTCCGCCTTGCACAGCTCTCCCTGAAAGGACCAGAGGCCCTGCCATTTTGCGCCGGGGGCAACGTCTCCCGCCGGGAGCAGGTCTTTTTCTTTTTTGGCGTCAAAATATTTTTCGGGCTTTTTATCGCCGTCCAGCACCGCAAGGGTCCTGCCCCTGGGCGAAAGGGAATAATAAAAGGTTTCGTCGGGAGTCTCGCTTTTGGGCACGGCTTCGCCGTTTTCGGTCATTTTTATATAAGAGGTCTGCATTTTGACAAAAGCGTTCCCCTCTTCGATCTTTTCCGTGGTCTCCGTTATGGCGAGCTCCTCTTCGGTGACGGCCTTCTGGTCGGCCCCCAGAAACGCAAATTCGTATTCAAGGATGCGGGTCTCTCTGAATTTTTCCACGTTGCCCTTTTTGAATTTGTATTTCAGCTCTGCGGCGTCCGCGCCGCTTTGCAGCAGAAAAGGCAACAGGGCCAAAACCGCAAAAAGCAGCGCCGCGCGCCTTGCGGAAAAAGACGCAAAAACGGATTTTGCAGGCATTCTGTTTTCCTCCCGTAAGTTTTTTGTTTTCTTTGTTATAGCACTTACGGGGCTGTTTGTCCAACAAAAAACCCTTTTTTCCGGCTCCGGAAGGCAAAAACGGCCCGGCGAGTGGCAATCGCCGGGGGCGCCGCGCGCCTTGCCCCACGGCGTCATCTCGGCGGAAAATGTATACCGATGAAACGCGAATGCGTTTCAGGCA
>JAGDAG010000158.1 GCA_017959625.1 Abditibacteriota bacterium
AAAGGCCCGGTGCTGCTGCTGGATGCCGGAGACATATTTACCAGAGGCCCCGGCCGGAGCCTTGAGGGAAAGCCGGATATCGCCCTGATGAACCTGATGGGCTACGACGCCGCCGCCATCGGCAACAACGAATTCAAGGGCGACGAATACAAGGGCAGCCCCACGCCCCGTTCCATGGAGATACTGGCGGAAAGGCAGAAAGAAGCGGCTTTCCCGTTTTTGTGCGCCAACGTGTATAAGGACGGAAAGCGGGCCTTCACGCCGTATATCATAAAGGAAGCGCAGGGCCTGAAGATAGGTATATTCGGAGTCACCGCCCCCACCAGCCGCAGTTACGGCTCCACAAAGGGCTACACGTTTACCGAAGCGGTGGACGAAGCGGAGAAGGTGATAGCCGAGCTCAGGCCCGCCGCGGATATCATCATCTGCCTTTCCCATGCCGGGGTGATAGACGACATAGTCATGGCCAACCGCTATAAGGATATAGACCTTATAGTGGGAGGGCACACCCACACCTGGCTCCACACTCCGCTTTTCTCCTCTGCGGGAAAGCCCGTGAAGGACAAAAACGTAAACGGGGTCATAGTGTGCTCCGCCGGAGAATACGGAGTGGCGGTGGGCAGGATAGACCTCAGGCTCGCCCTTCAGGACGACGGCAGCTGGGCCGTGAGCAGATATACCTCCCGGCTGGTGCCTATGACCGGCGAATACAAGGACGATCCCGAGGCGGCGGCCCTGCTGAAAAAATACTGGCAGCCCCTGGGGCTGGTGAAATAACGCGGCAAAAAAAGCCGCCCCGCAGAAAGGGGCGGCGATTTTTTTACCGGTCCAGCGGAAAATCCACGTCTCCGGCAAAAGGGTGGAAGCGGTTCCACGTATAACAGAGGGGCCCCGGGACCACCAGTACCTTTTCTTTGTCATATACGGCGGATTCGGTGAGGGAAAGGATATGTTTTTTTTCGCTTTTTGCAAGCCCCAGCCCCTTTGCCGAAAGCCCCAGCATATAGGGGTTCAGGTCGGAGCACCGGAAAAACCCTCCGTCGCTTATGTAACTCAGAGAGGAATCTATGGCCTTTTGCGCGTTTTCCGCGTCTCCCAGCCAGCCGTATATATTAAAGGAGCCCGCGCCGTGGAAGTCGTCGGCGGAGGGAGCCCCCTTCCACAGCCGCCTGCCTTCGCCGTCGTAGGAAACGCTTTCCAGCCCCTTCTTTACCGAGGCAAGATATTTGTCGTCTCCCGTAAGCTCCCATGCCGATATCAGGCCGCTCATATTGCGCACCTGCCAGTTGGACCAGGTCCACGAACCGTCCTCCTTCTGGGCGTTCACTATCCTGTCCGCCCATTTCCTGCCCCAATTGTCGAAGCGGCTCTCCCCCGCAAGATGCATATAAAGCACTGCCTTTATCAGGTGGTAAAGCTGGTTGGAGCCCGATTCCGCCTGATCGTATTTTATATACGTGTCCAGGGCCCGGGCTGCAAGGGCTTTTGCTTCCGCCGCCTTTTCCGGCAGGCCGTATTTCCCGAAGATATACGCCGCCGCCGCAAAGCCGTCGGCTCCTATGCCGTCTCCGAAGGTGCTGGCGTGGGGATTGTAGAAGCCCGCGCCGAAGCGGCCGGTCTTAAGTACGTTTTCCGCCAGTCGGATGACCGCTTTCTGGTCGTTGGGGTATCCCATAAAGGGGATCACCCTTATCTTCGCCTTCCTGCATTCGGCGGAAAATTCCAGAGACAGGCCGGAAAGCACTCCGCCCCGCCGTCCGCCCTTTTCGGTACGGGCAGTTATGCGCCGGGGCTTTTTGTCCCACATCACCAGAAGCGATACCCCGGCTCCCTGATCGGGAACGTCGGTTTCTCCCATGCCGTTGCCGCCGCTGATTATGATATACGGAAAATCCGGCTCGGCGATATCCAGCCCCCGGGCGGCTGCCCTGTGGAGCCCGTCGGGAAAGGTGATCTCCTCCGGCCCCCAGCTGCCCGGCCTGAACCAGAAGCCGTTTTCCGCAAGAGAGCCCAGCTCGATCACGTTTTCCCCCTTTCCGTCAAAGGAAAAGGTGAGAGAGGGGGGAGTGTCCATATCTCCCAGCCAATACTCGCATAAGGCGCTCACGCTTCTGCCGGCTCCCCTCCAGGAGCGGGTGAAACGCCATTTCCCGTTTTTGTAAACCAGGGGTGAATCCTTCACCGCGCCGGTGAGCTTTTCCTCCGGGCCTATGGTGCAGAGGTGCCTCATTTCGTCCATTTTCTGCACCATGGTGAGCTGCGGAGCGTCGCCGTAAGGCCTGATGTCCACCGGGCGCCTGTCGTGCTTGAAGAAAAGGATCAGGTCTTCTCCCGGCAGTATGCCTCCCTTCAGCCCCTCGTACAGCCTTTCCATAAGCTCAAGCCGTACCACCGGGGTGAACCGTTCCTCCTCCGCCAGGGCGCACATGCTTCTTGCGGTGTCGTGGAGATAGTGTATCTCCTGGTTGTCGTTGAAGCCCAGCAGGCCGTAGCGGCTGTCGTATATGCTGCTTAAGTAGTTGCCGGCTATGTAGTTCATTTTGTCCGGGGTATAGGGCGCCAGGGCCCTCATAGGGTCAACGGCCTTCCCGTCCAGCAGCCTGGAGGAGGGAGTGGCGCAGGCGGTATAGCGCAGGCCCGCCCGGGCGGGGGCGGCTATGCCCGCTCTGCCCTTTTCCGGCGCCAGGGTGATCTCCGCGGTGTTCTCCCTGCCGTATTCAAAGCGTCCGGTGATATAGCGCCCCCTGTCCCAGGTGACCCCCACCCGGGCGTCCTTTCCGTTTATCTTCGCCGACGCCACGGCGCCGCGGCTTCCCGGGATATACAGGGCCGTTTCCTCGCTCTTCCAGCCGGCGGGCACGAAAAACCGGGCGGAAAAGACCGCCTCCGTTTCCGTTTCCACGCTTTCTCCCGGCGCCACCTCCCTGCCGCCGCACTTCCAGCGTTCTATGACGGTCCTGGAGACGTCCGCCGCCGCGTCGGTGGTATAAAGCCGGAAGCCGGCGAGAAGGGCGCCCCAGCCGTCTTCGGGGTATTTGTCCGTAAGCCGCAGATACACCGTATCGGAAACGGCGGCAAAGGGGGTCAGGTCCACCAGGGTGAGCCCCGCCAGAGTGTCGCAGGCTTCGAAGTCGCACACCTTCTGCCACGTTTTATTGTCGCAGGAGGCCTCGGCGCAGAACTGGGTGCGTATATCCAGCAGCAGAAAAGCGCAGCGTCCCTTTTTCAGCCCGAATCTGTAGGTATAAAACATTTTCCGGTCCGCTACGCGGATAAAGGGTTTGAAGGGGTCGGAGCCTACCTCCCTCAGGGCGCTGTTTTCCTCGAACAGATATTTTGCTTCTTCGGGCGATCCCGCCGTCACGTCTTTCACCGAAAACGCCCACAGGGGGGCGCAGAAAGCCAGCAGGCAGAAAAGGAGTATGTTTTTCATAAGTCACCATATATTTGTTTTTTATACTATAACACAAAAAGCGGGCAAAAGCAAGAAGGGGTATGCTATAATAAAAGCAGATCCATACGGCGGAAGCCGAAAACAGAGGAGCAGCATATGGAAAAAACCAAGGCGATAATAATAAGGGCGAACCATTTCGATCCCGTATGGCGGCGGTGCTGGGACCGTCCCTTTTACGACGGGGGGCGCCGCTTTGCTTCCTACAGGGAGATAGAAGGTTATTTTTTTGACGACGCCCTGGAGTCGGGGGAAGCCTTTTCCTGCGAATCGGCGTGGACCATACGGAAATATCTGGAAAAGCATCCGGAAAGGCTCGAAGAGGTGAAACGGCTCCACGGGGAAGGGAAGTTTGAGCTGCTGGGAGCCGGGGAAAACATCATAGACACCAATATGCCCGGCACGGAATGCCTTATCCGCAACCTGGTGATCGGCCTTTTGTGGGGCAGGGACACCTTCGGGGAAACTCCTTCCATACCCTGCTTCACCGACGTGTTCGGCTCTTCCTGCCAGCTGCCCCAGCTGGTGAGGGGCTGCGGCATGCTGCCCTGGATATTTCAGCTTGATTACAACGTTCCCGACGGCCCCGTGTGGAAGGGCGTCGACGGCTCCTGCGTGGCGTGGGGCTTTCCGGATACCGCGCCCGGGTGCTGCCCCTGCGACGTGATACCCTTCGGCAAGCATGAGCCCTGCTCTCACTGCAGGGGCGAGGGCTGCCCGGAATGCGGCGGGAGAGGCTTTCTGCCGGTTTACACGGCCGTCCTCAACAAAATGCCGGAAAACGTCCCCGAAGGGGCAAAGGTCCTCAGGTGCAATCTGGCCGGCGAGGAGATACTTCCGGACAAAGAGCTGGGCAGGCATATACGCGAAATGAACGCCGCTTCCGCGGACCTGCATTTCGAAGCGGGGGTCATGAAGGATCTGCTGCCTTACGTCAGGGAGCATATCGCCCTGGCGGACAGCCCCGGGGACGTAAGCGGCAGGGCCGAAAACAACCCCGCCCAGACAGGCTGCTACGTGAGCCGCATAAAAGTGAAGCAGCTGGAGCGGGAGATCGAAAGCCTTATGGCGGCCTGCGAGGCCCGGGACGCCCTTCTGGATAACGGCAGGCAGCATGAGGCCCTCAGGGAGATCTGGCGGGATATCACTTTTATCTGCCAGCACGACGCCGTCACCGGCGACCACATAGACCAGGCTTACGGCGAGATCACGGAGTTTGAAGAGGATATCAGAAAAAGGCTCCTTGGCTGCCTGGAGAGCGTAAAGGCCCCGGGAGAAGGCTTTGTGGTTTACAACCACAACGGCTTTGCCGCCGACCTTCCGGCGCGGACCCCCTTCCGCCATCCGGAGGTGCGGGACGCGGAAGGAGAGCCGGTGCCGGTTTATTCCGACGGCAGCTTCACGGCAAAAGGCGTGGAGGCTTTTTCCGCCAAGGCCTACAGCATCTGCGAAGGCGAGCCGCAGACTCCCCGAAAGGGGAAAGAGGGCGTCTATTCCATGGACGGTTTTACCCTGACGGCAGGCCCCTGCGGCATAGAAAAGGCGGAGCATTCCCGCTTCGGCCGCTTTACCGGGACGGACTTTTATTTCGGCGAGCCGGTGCTGGAAACGGATATCGGCGACCCCTGGTGCACCCGCCATAAGGACCGGACCCGGGACCGGCTTTCCGCTTATACCCGGCTGGAGGGAGTGGAGATATATCCCCACGAGATACGCATAAACTATTCCGGCAGGCACCCCAAGGGGACCGGGCACCTCGCCAGCGACGCCGCCATGATATTCGATTTTGCCTGGAGCCAGACCTTCGTCCTCAGGGAGGGGACGGGGCGCATAGACGTGGAGACCCGGGTCAGATGGTTCACCGGGAACTGCCGTCTGCGGCTGGCCTTCCCTTCGGCGTCGTCTGCGGACGAGGGCGTTTACGAAGTTCCGGGAGCGGTGATAAAAAGGCCCCGTTACGAACATACCGGCTACGATCCGCTTTCCGGGGCG
>JAGDAG010000159.1 GCA_017959625.1 Abditibacteriota bacterium
CCCACGAAAAAGAGGGGGGTTCGCAAGGGGGGACCCTTCCCTCCCTTGCTGGGAGAGCGGCGCCGTGGAAAAAGCAACTTCTATGACCGGGAGATCTCTTACCGCCGCTTTGCCGTTGGCAAAACGGCGCCGAGATGACCGCAACTGCCAAGACTTCCGCCGTGGCATGTATCCCCATTCTGCAAAACTGCTATAATATAAGTAGCAACAACAAAACAAAAGGATATTATATGAGTTCTTACGCAATAACCATAGCCGCCGCGGATTCAGCGGCGGAGGCAAAAAAAAGCGCGGATATAGTCTGTACCGGCGTCAATGACGAAAAAGCGATAAACGAGGCCCTGGCGTCTCTGGAACACCGTTCCGGCAAGGTGTATTTCCTGAGCGGCACCTACAACATAGATTCCCTCACTTGGCACCCTGCTGCCGGATGGGGCGGAGTGTGCATCACCGGCGCGGACGTCCACAGGTCCGTAAGCCTTGAGGGCGAGAACCAGATCTGGTTCGCCAACTTCCCCTCCTACGACATCACGGGCGGAGTGATCTTCAACGTGACGGAAAAGGCCATCGCGGGGATAGACGATTCTGTCCCGGTGTCGGCCCTGATAGCCTTTCCGGGGCCGGACGGCAAAGATCCTTTCCCCGGAAGGGTGATATCCGTCAGCAACATAGCCCTGCGGCTCCCCACCAACCAACGGCCAAACACCTGCGGCGTCAACCTGCACCACGCCAGCGGCCTGACCCTGGCCAACGTATTCGTCACCACCGCCGATCCCTTTGACAAAATGCTGCTGCCGGCCCCCGGGACCCGGGGCATATACGGCCTGGCGGGCAGCAAGATAGCCGAATACAGGCTGGCCATGTGCATAACAAGGGGCTTTGAGCGGGGCTTCGACCTGCCCGGGGAACATATAGTGGCCGACGGCTGCTACGCTACCTACTGCAAATACCCCTACTATCTGGCGGGGGACGGCACCAACACCTATCACACCTCTGTGTTCCTGAAATGCGGCCACGAGGACTGCCTTTACGGCCCCTATATCGGCGACGGAGCCCAGAAGGGTTCCCTGTTCGAGTTCATCGCCTACGATTCCGAGTTCAGCGTCGGCGCCCTGTTCAGCCAGAAGGGAGGCGCCGCAGAGGCAAGGCCAGGCTTTTCCCGGGGACACGTGAGCCATACCGCCACACTGGAAGGCGTGGGCATCCGCAGCTTTCCTTTCTGGGAAAAGGGCAGCGGTTCGGGCTTTGTCACCTGGCAAAGCACAGACAGGTCCGCCGGGCGGGACCTGAACTCCACTCCCTGGCTCAACGAGATCCACAGGGGCATAGTGTCGGATACCGTCCGCGAAAACACCCTTACCGCCTTCCGCCTTACCGGCGAGCTGGGCTACAAATATCTGGAATGCGACCTGCGGACCACCCTTGACGGAGTGCCCGTCATGAGCCATGACGACACCATAAAGGACCGGGACGGCAACGATTTCACCATATCGCAGCTCACGTACGCGCAGCTGGCAGACTATCCTCTCACCGCCTCCGGGGAAACGGTGCCTTCCTTCGAAGACGCCCTGAAAACCGTTTATCCCTTCGGCATCACCCTCAACGCCGAGATGAAGACCAAAACGCCGGAGTTCTACCGGAAAGCGGCGGAGCTGGTGATAGAGGCCGGCATGTCCGGAAGAACGGTGTACAACCTCAACACAACGGACATAACCATGGTGGATATGGTGGCGGAGATAGACAAACGGGCCAGGTTCCTCTTCCCCTATGACCCGAAAACCCTTATGGGCTTTCAGGACCTCTACGAGGACAGGACCCGGGTGTGGATAGTGATCCCCGACCATAAGATCACCCCGGAGATAGCGGCGGAGATACGCCGCAGCGGCCATATGTTCATGATATACCACGTCAACGATCCGGCGTATTTTGAATACAGGCCCGATATCATCGAATACCGCACCGATCTGGGCGCCGGAGTGGCGGAGCTGATAGAAGGATGGCTTGAGGAAAAGGGCTTATAGCCGCGTTTGGAGACGCCCCGCGCCGTCATCCCGGCGGAAAGGCTCAATAGCGCTCCGCGTCATCCCGCCGACTTCGCAATACGAACGGCGCATAGCTCACGCGGTCATCTCGGCGGTTCGCCTTCGGGCGAACCGGTAAGAGATCTCCCTGTCATAGATGTTGCCAATGTCATTTCGGCCGA
>JAGDAG010000160.1 GCA_017959625.1 Abditibacteriota bacterium
TCTCCGACGCCGACACTGTGTAGGCTATGGGTATCTCCGCCGCCTTTCCGTTGTGCTTGGGGCTCACGTGGTTTATCATGGAGCGGCGGAACAGGTTCATGCCCGTCTGTATGTCGTCTCCGGTAAAGAACACGCTCATGATCCTGGCGCTGCGCGCTGTTTCCCCGGGCTTCAGATAAGCGTTGAAGGCGTCGCCGAAGCCGGCCTTTACGTTGAGGTTCTCCCCGTCGCAGGTGTAGTCGGCCCGCCAGGTGCCTGTCCAGCCCATGCCGCACACCATGCCGCCGTCGGCCCATTTCAGGCTCCACCAGGGGCTGTAGTCGCCGCCGCTGGAGGCTGTGCCCCCGTGCACCGTGGACACGGTCTCGCCCTTGGGCAGGCGCTCGGCTTTCTGTTTGAATTCGTCAAAGCTGAAGCGCACGCAGCCGATGGTGCCTCCCGTGCGGCACAGCACCACGTCGGTGAGCTCCTGTTTCTCGTCCTTCACCGGCTCCATGATAAGGCCGGTGGGCAGGGCTTCTTCACCCACGGGAGCGGAGGCGGAGAGCCGCCAGTCCACGTTGAGGGCGTTTATGTCCTTCAGCATCTTGCTCCGCACGTTTCCCGTTCCGGTAAAATACAGGGTCCAGTCCAGGGCCTGGGTGTCGGTATATATATTGACTACCGCCTTCACCGTCAGCCGGTCCCCGGTATAGGTGTAGGTGTTCACCACGTGATCGCCGGGCAGGGCCTCGCTCTTTTTGTCAAGCTTCCAACCGGGCAGCAGCTCGTCGGAGGAAACTCCGCCGTAAACGAAGGAAAAGGGATACCGGTAAACGGCCCGGCTTGCTCCGGCGATCTCGTCCAGATATGCTTCGGTGCCGTCTTCAAAATACACCCGGGCGTTCCCCCAGTCGGTCTGGTCGCAGGTGTGCTCCTTTCCGTGGTCCAGGATCAGCTCCAGGCGTTTTATCCCCGGCAGGGCCGCGTCCACTTTCTTGAAGGTGTTGTCGCCTTTGGCGTCGCCGGCTGCAACTTCCTTCCCGTCGGCCAGCACCTGCCAGGTGATCTCCGCGGGGGAGCCGTTCATAAGGGAATCTATGCCCACGTGAGAGGTGAACCTTACTACGGGCTTGGAAAAATCAAAAAGCACGTGGCTGTCCGCGTGGACCCCCAGTCCGTGCCTGTAGGTCTTCCCCGCAAGGCGTATGGGGTTCTTTCCGTCCTGCATGCAGTTCACCTTGGTGGTGCCGGGAAAAGTCTCGTTTATAACGGTAAAGGAATGTTCCTTTTCCTCAAGGGTCCCCTGTCCGGAAAACGCCCTGTCCGCAAACGCAAGGGCGTCGAAGGCAAAAAGGGCGCTGCCGGCAAGCAGCAGCAAAAATACAAATAATACCAGCATGGCTTTCATTCAGATAAAAAGATTCTCCTGTTTTTTTATAGTGTAGCACACCCCGGCGCGTTTTTCAACAAAAAGACGCCCCGAAGGGCGCCTTTTGCCGGCGGATACTAATATGTCTTTTCCGTATCCTTGGAACCGAATTCCAGATATCTGTCCTGCTCTTTCTGGCCGTCGATGGTCTCGTTGTATCTGGCGGGCCATTCGTTGTTCCAGCCGTAAACGAAAGCCCACTTGGGCTGTCCGCCCGAAGGGGAGAGGCTGTTGTCTTTAGCCATGATCTTGCTGATGGGCATGACGTTGGCGTGCCCGTCGGTGAAGACGCAGGTCACCTTGTCCTGAGGGGCCCACAGGTCGCCCTGGTTGCCTTCGGTGACGTATTCCAGATTATGCCAGGGGGCGACTTCGTTCATAATAACGTAATCGGCAGGGAACCGCACTGTGTTGAGAGAGATCTCGCTCTTGCCCAGATACCAGTTGTTGTAGGAGATGGAATATCTGGGGCGATAGTCCAGATAGCGCTTTACCTGGTCGCAGTCGGCGTTTTTGTCCGCCTGGCCGTCGGAAGGGCATACGAACAGGCCGCCGTTCTTGACGTAGGGGGTCATGAGGCCTCTGAAGGACCTGTTCTGGATGTATTCCTTATGCAGCTGGCTTCCCGGCCAGGGGTTTGCCCAGGGGCCGTACCAGGCTCTGGGGTCTATGCCCGCGCCGGCGGCTTCCGCGTAGTTGGAAGAGGGCAGCATGTTGTCCCAGTCGGAACAATACATCTGGAAGGCGGTGCCCAGCTGTTTTGCGTTGCTGAGGCACTGGGTCTGGCGCGCCTTTTCTCTGGCCTGGGCGAACACAGGGAAGAGGATGGCGGCAAGTATAGCGATGATGGCTATAACTACCAATAATTCAATGAGCGTAAAACCTTTTTTCATGGTATTCCTCCTCGGTTTTTTTTGTTTACACTTATATTAAAACACAGTTTGCGTTTTTTTTATAGGGGTTTCGGACATTTTTTTTGGTAATTTGGCGCTTGTTTTCTCCGTTTGGTAAGCGCATGCTTACCAAACGGGGGGGGGGGGTGGAAAAATTGCAGTATTGTGCTGTGTTTTTGTATTTTCGGCGCATGGCGCCGTTTTTTTCGCCAAGTCTGTTTTTTGCGCGTTTTCCCGCATTTCCGGCGGGAAAACGCGCTTTCGGGGCTCAGTTGTTTTTGGGCCAGTGTCCGTCGACGCTGATGCCGTTGCCGTTGTAGTATTCGCTCAGGCGGGCAAGTTTGGCGTGGCCGTCGCAGAACACCATCATGGTGTTTTTGGAAAAGCTGTCCACTATCTTCTGGTCGTCGTGGAAGCTGGCGGTCTCATACAGAAGCGGGTATTCCGACGGATGGTTGATGTTTTTCATCTTCATGGATTTTGACAGGGGATTGCCGAAGTCGCCGCGGGTGCCGCAGACCATCAAAAAGTTGTAGCGGTAGGAAGCGATCCTGCTGCCCACGTTCCAGCTGTCCTCTGCGTCTATGGTGTCGGAAGGGCAGTAAAACATGCTGTCGTTTTTCACGTAGGGCGATATCTGCGCCCTCCAGGAAAAGTTTTTCATCCTGGCGGACTGGGCTTCGTTGTGCACAGCGTCGTGCCCTTCATACACGCACCATTCGTTGTCGCCTATTATGCACATGCTGCCGTCGTCCTTGACAATGCCCTTGGGGAAGGTCTGGTCCCAGTCGGAAAGATACATATTGAAGGCCAGGCCCAGCTGTTTGGCGTTGCTGAGGCACTGGGACTGGCGCGCCTTTTCCATGGCGTTGCTGAACACGGGGAACAGGATGGCGGCAAGTATAGCGATGATGGCTATGACTACCAATAACTCGATAAGCGTAAAACCTTTTTTCATGAGATCCTCCCTGATAATATTAAGATCTTTACACCTTAATGATAACACACCCGGGGACGGAACGGAATAGAAAAAAGAGCATAAAGATGTAAAAAAAAGCCTTTCGGGCGCCTAAAGGGCCAGCATCCGCCGCCGCATGGAGATACCTTCCGCAAGGCCTATCTCCGCAAGGAACCCCCACAGGGCCGTGCCGCCGTAGCTTATGAAGGGGAGGGGCACTCCGGTGACGGGCATGATGCCTATGGTCATCCCTATATTCACTATTATATGGAAGCCCAGTATCCCGCAGACCCCCGCGGCGGCCGCTTTGCCGGTGAAATCCTCCGCCGCCAGCATGATGTTGATGAGCCTGCCTATGACCACGCCGTAAAGCAGCAGGATAAAAAGGCAGCCCGCAAAGCCGAATTCCTCGCCGAACACGGTGAAAACAAAATCCGTGTGCTGTTCGGGAATGAATTCCAGCTCCCGCTGGGTGCCCTTCATATAGCCCTTTCCGAAAAGCTCTCCGGAGCCTATGGCGATGCGGGCCTGCAGCACGTGGTAGCCGGAGCCCAGGGGATCCGCTTCCGGGTCGAGAAAGGTGAGTACCCTTTCCTTTTGATAATCCTTCAGGACCCCGGGAACGAACCAGGCCGCGGAAGCCAGGGCGCAGGTGACGAGGAAAAACACGAAAAGCTGCTTCAGGCTGCAGCCGCAGACGAATACCATGGTGAGCCACATGGCGAAAAGGGCCAGGCTGGTGCCCAGGTCCGGCTGCCTGAAGATAAGGAGCACCGGCACGCTGATATAAACCAGCGATCCGACAAACACCTTCGGGTTCCTGAGGGAGTTTTTTCTGGAGGAAAGATACACGGCAAGGCAGATGATGAGGGCCGCCTTTGCCAGCTCGGAGGGCTGGAGCTGCAGGAACCCCAGATTGATCCACCGGCGGGCGCCGTTGATGCGGCTTCCCGCCAAAAGCACCATCAGGAGCAGGGTGAAAGTGACGCCGTATATGCTGCCCGCCAGCTTTGTCAGGATGGGGATGGATATGCTGCTGACGAACCACGCGATGCCCAGCCCCGTGACAAGATAAAAAACCTGTTTTTTTACGTATTCCGCCCCGGCGGCGCTGTAGATGGCAGCGAGGCCCGAGAGGGAGAGCAGCAGCACCGCCGACAGAAGGACGCGGTCGAAATAACGGAAATATCTGTAATTCATTTCTCCTCCGGAACGCTCACCGACTCCTGGTAGTTGGTAAAATATTTGTTTGCGCATCTCATGACGTCCGCCGGCTCCACCTTTCTGAGCTTCTCCGCCTTTTCCCGGAAGCTCTCTCCGAACAAAGCCTCCTCCGCAGTCTTATGGGTGAGGGCCGCATAATCCTGCCTTTCTATCTCTTCCTGTGTGATGAGGTATTCCACCGCCCGGTCCAGCTCTTCCCGGGATACCGGCTCGGTCTTCAGGGACTCAGTCAGCCCCAGGATGATATCCCTTGCCTCGTCCGGGGTCCCGATAGCGGTGGAAACGTAGATATAGATGTGGCTCTGCCTCAGAAGCTGCGGATATCTGCAGCCTGTGTAATAGCCCCAGCCGTGCTTCTGCCGCAGGTCCCGGAAAAGCCTTCCGGCTTTGCCCGCCCCCAGTATGCCGGAGATCACCGTCATGGGAGCCCGGTCTTCCTCGTCGTACGCCGGGGCAAGAAAGCCCATCATATAATACGTCTCGCTGTCTGCATGCTGGACTCCCGCGGCCCTTCTGCTTTTGTCTATGGTCTCGCTGTATTTGTGCAGGCTCCTCCGTTCGGGGCTGGGCAGGGTCCTGAAAAACGAGTTGTCCACGGCCTTTTTCAGCTCCTTTGCGGTGACGTTCCCCGTTACCGCAAGTATCAGCTGGCGGGGGCAGAAGTTTTCGTTGAAAAACCTGTACAGCTGCTTTGGGGTGGCCTTTTTCACCGCTCCCGCGCTGCCGAACACGGAGCGCCTGTAGGGGCTGGTGCCGTATATATTGAACCTGAGCCTGTCGTAGGTCTGCTGGAAAGGAGTGTCGGCCTCCCGCACCATTCCCGCGAAAGCGTTCTCGCGGTTTTTCTCCAGGGCTTCCGGAGAAAACCTGGGCTCGCAAAGGCACTCGCCGATTATCCTCATGGCCCTGTCCAGGCTTTTGCGGACCGTGATGAGCCGTATCTCCGTATAGTCCAGGGTGGTGGTGATGTTCATGCTGCCGTTGAGCCTGTAAAAGACTTCTTCCATTTCCGCGGCGCTTTTGTTTTTTGTCTCGGAAAGCAGCATAGACGCTATAAGGGCCGAGAAGCCCGCGGTGGAATTGCTTTCGTTGGCGGGCCCGGTGCGGGCAAGTATGCTGATATAAACGTAATCCGTATCCTCCGCGCGGTTGAGGATCACCTCCGGGAGTATAGTGCCTTTTATATGCTCCGTTTCCAGCGCGAACGCCGGGCAGCAGAAAAGGAGCAGTATGAAAACGAGGGCCTTTTTCACAGATATTTCTCCGCCGCCTTTTTTATGTCTTCGCGGCTGACTCCGGAGATATAATCGGAGTATCCGCCTATGGCTTCGAGGCCGTGAAGGATATACATCTGCCCCAGCTGATACGTGAGGCTTTTGCCGTTTTGGTTGCGGGTAAGGAAATCCGAAAGCTGCAGCTTTTTTGCCGCCTCCAGGTCGGCGTCCGTGTAGCGGCCCTCCTTTACCGCCGCCAGCGCCTGCCGGCAGATCTCCTTCCCTTCCGGAGAGTTTACTATCAGCACGAAGGGAGAAGCGAACCTTCCCGTATTGTGGCTGTAATAAGGGGCGGAGCCCTTCAGGCGGGAACGGACGGCGTTGTATATAAGAGAAGAGAGCACGCTGCAGGTCACCGCCTCCCCCAGCCGTTCCGCCGTTGCCATGGGCGCCGCTATGCCGCAGCGGCCGCCTTCGGAAATCTCCGTGACGCCTGCCGCGGGCTTCAGCGCCGGCGCTTCGGGCAGGGGGGCCGGCCCTTCCGTTTTGAAGTATCTGCCCACCGTCCGGGCAAGAAGGTCTTTATCGATATTGCCGGCCGCCGCGAAAACGTAGTTCTCCGGCCTGTAGCAGGCTTTGTGATACTGCCTGAGCTCTTCGGAGGTTATGGCGCCGATATCCTTTCCCTCCAGAGGCAGGCCGTATATCGTGTCCCCGTAAAGGGCGTTGAGCAGCCGGTACCGCAATCCGTCGGCCCCGGCGTCCCTGCCGGCGTAAAACTCGTCCTTCACTATCCCCTTTTCCAGCCGCAGCTCCTCTTCGTCGAACAGGGGGCCGGACCGGGCCCGGGAAAAAAGGCTGCACACCAGCTCCAGATCCTCCGGTCGTATGACCGTGCGGAAGCAGGTGAAATCGCAGGAGGTATAGGCGTCCGCCGAATAGCCCTTCGATTCCAGCATAAGATCCAGCGCGCCGCTCTCAAACTCCCGGGAGGAGGCGAATATCAGGTGTTCCGCCATATGGGGGACCCCGCTTGCCGGCTGTGACAGGTTGGGGACAAAAACGGAAAACGTCAGGAAAGCATCCGAGGGGCGGCTGATATAAAGTATGGGCGGGACCCCTTCCTTCTTTATTTCTTCACAGGTCATTTCCGCCGAAAACACGCAAACCGAAAGCAAAAAAAGCGCTGCCGCAAAAACTAGTTTTTTCATATCCGCCACCTTATCAATATTATTATATCAGTTTCGGGGGTGTTTTCCAACAAAAAAAGCGTTTCTTTCTCCGGGGGAGCCCTTCCGGCGGAAGGAACTTCCGCACAAGGCCGCCAAAAATACAAAAACGTGGAATTTTACAAGAAATGTGTTGTTTCTTATATTCACATACAACTCTGAACAGGCGTATAATGGATATGAAAACGCTTTCTTATGGGGAAACGGAATGAAAAAGATCAGGTTTGCCGTGCTGGGCTGCGGCGGCTTCTGGAACACGGTGTGCGGCATATACGCGCAGCATCCCCGGGCGGAGTTCACCGCTTTCTGCGACAACGCGGAAGGAAAAGCCGCGGCGGCGGCGGGGCATTTCAAAAAACTGACGGGCCGGGACGTCCGGATATATGCTTCTTATGAAGAGATGATAAAAAAGGCCTCCTACGACGCCGTTATCATCTGTTCGGATCCGGACTCGCAGGTGGACTACGCCGTCAGCGAGATGGACCGGGGCGTCCACGTCATGACCTCGGTGCCCGCCGCCTGGACCATAGACCAGTGCTTCAGGCTGGTGGAGGCGGTGGAAAAGAACGGCGTCAAATACCAGCTGGCGGAGCAGACCCGTTACTGGCATTTCATATCCCTGTGGCGGCGGATGGCCGAAAGAGGGGAACTGGGCAAGATCTATTACGCCGAGGCGGAGTATCTGCACTACGAGCCGGAGTGGGACTGGTTCCGCAACAAAAAGACCGGAGCGCGGCTGGTGACCGGGGACCCGAAATATCATACCGACCCGGATTACGAGCCTTCGTGGCGGTACAGGACCTTTGCGGACCCCATCTGGTATCTGCCCCATTCCCTGTCGCCCCTGCTTTCCATAACCGGGGGGCGGATAGACAGGGTGAGCTGCGTGGGCACCCGGAAGGATTCCTATTACACCAAGGGCTTCAAAGCCAGGGATCTGGAGTGCGCCCTGATGTATAACACCGACGACGTTATCTTTTCCCTGCGGGCGGGCTTCGTGTGCCCCCACGGCATGAAAAGGGACACGGGGGCCCACTGGTACCAGGTGAAGGGCACCGGGAAGTGCGTGGAATGGGCCCGCACCTCCCTGGAGGACGACTGCGCCAAGAGCTATTCCCCGGCAGAGGGCTGGGTAAAGCATCCCGAATGGGGCTGCCGGGACCCGGAGGCTGCGGAGGAGTTCGCCAGGGCGGAGCACGGGGGAGCGGACTACTACCCCATGTATTATTTCATGGACGCCCTGCTCGGGGACAAACAGCCCCCTCTGGACGTTTACAAGGCCGTGGAAACGGCTGCCCCCGCCATTCTGGCCCGGGAATCCGCGGAAAGGGGCGGAGAGCTGCTGCGGGTCCCCGACTTCCGGGAGAAGCGGGCATAAA
>JAGDAG010000161.1 GCA_017959625.1 Abditibacteriota bacterium
AACTTCTGGGTGACAAAGCTCATCCCTATCAGGCCCAAGATCATGGCCGCAACAGGAATAAGAACGCTTCTTTCATGAGGCATATCCTGCTCCTTACGTTTCGCCGGAGGTGCAGCCCAGCACCGTGCCGGAATAATCGAGTTTATAGACCCGGTTGTCTTTTTTGATGTTCAGCATCCTTCTCTCTGTGTCATGGCTGCAGAAGCCGATGGCGTTTTTGTTTCCCGTCATCACCGCCAGCAGCCTGTGGTCCTCCCTGTAGGATTCCCTGACGGCCAGCACCGAATGGGTGCTTTCGTGGCCGGTGACCCAGTCCTCCAGGTCCCAGCCGGTGTCTATGGAATAGCTCCAGGCCTCCGGCTTGAAAAGATACACCCGCAGGGTGACGGGCTTTCCGCCCCTGTCGTCCACCACCGAAAAGCCCTGCAGGCTCTCCAGGCTGTTCACGTAAAAACGCCCGCTGCCGTGCCAGAACCAGTCGATGCTGCCCGCCATACGGCTTTTTATATAGTCGTAAAGCACTATGATATCCGGCTTTATGAACACTATGCTCCTGTAGAAGGGCAGCATTTTGCCGTTGTAGCTGTAAACAGCCCTGCCCCGGAGCAGGTCCGCGTTTTCTCCGGTGACGAAATCGGTTATCTTCCCCTGGGTCTCCGGGATGATGCCCTGCCCCGCGTGGGCTATGGAATTGTGGGCCCTTTCGCTTCTGTACCTGCGGAAAAAATTGGGCTGGGCCGACCAGGCTATGCCGTTGTTCAGCAGTATGCCGCAGCCCCCCAGAAACAGCTGTATATCGTTCTGGGCGCAGTATCTGTCCCCGTAGGGGGTGGCCACCGAACGGGTGCTTTTGAGGCTCAGCTGCATATCGTTCTCATCGTAGCCGCTTCTCAAAACCGCCAGCCCCGCGTCTTTGTAAAGCACGCTGCCGCCCTTGGGGGGAAGCGCCCCCGCGGGATAATCCATAAAAAAGATCTCTTCCGGCTGGGCCCATTTACCGGGGGCCTTTTCCCGGGATATGCCCCAGCCTATGGTCTTGTCCGCAAACCATACCGACAGCGCCTTGGAGGCAAAGCCGAAAAGCTGCCTTCCCACGGAAAGCTTTACGTCGTCCTCCATCACTGTGATGCCCTTGGCGAGAGGGGCCGCAAGGTTTATGGCAAAGCGGCGGCACCTTTCCAGAGCCTCGTGCTTCCTGAGATCCAGGCCGCAGAAATTGAACAGGGCGTTGATATACAGGCACAAAGCCCCAACGCTGTACTGCCATCTGATCACCCCCCGGGTGTTGCTGCCGTCGGCGGGCATGGAAGCAAGATAATCCTCCACGTAACGCTTCGAAAGCAAAAACCAGCTGCCGCTCCGGGGATCCGCGCCGGTGAGAAGCATGGAAGCCATGCCCACGGCGCAGGCGAGATCGCACGCCACGTCCCTGTCCGCCTCCTTTTGAAAGGCGGGGCTGTTTTCTTCCAGTATCTCGTAAAGCCGCTGGGACAGGGCCCCCAGCCGGCGGACCGTCTTTTCGTAAAGGGAAGGGTCTCCGGCGCCGCGGAAGGTATCCAGCAGCACCGACATGCCCCGCACCGCGGCGGCGGTCTCGGGGGAAGCCACCCCGTAAAGGCCCCCGGGGCGCTGTTCATAAAAGAACGGCAGGGCCAGAAATTCCTCCAGCGCCCTGTCCGCCAGGGAAACGTAACGGGCGTCTCCCGTAAGGAGATACATCACGCTCACGGCAAAAAGGCGTGTCTTGAAGCTCATAAGGCTGAAGGCCAGAGGCATATGCTTTTTGTCTATGTCCACGGCTATGCAGTCGGGGTTGAAAAGCTCCGTTTCTTCCGCCTCCGCCATTTCCCCGATCCTTTTCAGCATGGCCTCGTATCTCTGGAGGTCCAGGCTGCCTTTGGTTTTTTCCAGCCGGACGCTGTCTGCAAGCAGAAAGGGAGCGTCCTTTTTTGCCGGCAGAGGGATACCGGCCATCAGCGTTCCATCTCGCCCAGGCGGCGGTTGGGGCCGCAGATTATCAGCCTGTCCGAAGCCTCCAGCACCAGGTCGCCGGCGGGCTCGGCGGTCACGTCGTCCCCTCTCTGCAGGGCCAGCAGGCTGACCCCCTGGGGTATCTTTTTCAGAAAGGCCTCCACCGTGAGCCCCAGATATTTTTCCGAGACCCTCAGGGCCTCCACGGCGTAGCCGTTGGAAAGGGTCATCTTGTCGTCGATCTTGGGCTTCACAAGCTTTTCCGCCATATGGTCGGCTATCTCTATCTCCGGAAAGACCGTCTGGTCCACCCCCAGGCGGGAAAGGATCTCCGCATGCTTGCGGCGCACCGTCCTGCCTATCACCTTTTTTGCCCCCAGCTCCCGCAGGGTTATGGCTATGGACACCGAATCCTCCAGGTTGGAGCCCCTGGCTATGACGCACACGTCAAAATCCGGCACGCCCAGAGAGGCCAGCGCCTGCTCGTCCGCGGGGTTCATCTCTATGGCCTGGGTGACGTGGTCGGCCATGCGGGCCACTATCTGGGGATCGGAATCCACCCCTACCACGTCCGCGCCCAGCTCGTAAAGCTGGCGGGCAAGCTCCGCGCCGAAATAGCCCATCCCCAGGATAAGAAAGCTTTTGTTGCCCCGGGTCTCGGCGGCTTCGATTTTTTTGTTATCCGATAATGATATCATCTTCCGGTAACCTTCTCATTAATTTTTTATCCGAAAATACCACCATGTTGAAGAATATAGAGCCTATTCTTCCTATATACATGGAAACAATAAATATCAACTTGCCAAGGGGGGAAAGAGCGCCGGTGACACCGGTACTGAGCCCTACAGTGCCCAAGGCTGATACAGACTCAAACTGCAGCTTGGAAAGGTCGCTTGAAACGTTGGGGCCTTCCGTAAAACAGAGCAGCATCTGTATTATAATGACAAAGGCAATGGCTATGGTAGTGACGGCTATGGCCCTGTTCAGGCAAATCTGGGAGACCCTTCTCGAACATATCTCCACGTCTTGCCTTCCGGTAAGGGCGCTCCTCAAAGCACCGTAAAGCACCGCCACGGTGGTGGTCTTTATCCCGCCGGCTGTACTTACGGGACAGCCGCCTATGAGCATCAGTGGACCCAGAAGAAGAAGACACCAAACAGGCAGCGACGCAGTATTGAGGGTGGTGAAACCTGCAGTCCTGCAAGTAACCGATTCCGAAACCGACATAACGAGCTTTTTCCAAAGAGGGAGCCCGGCGAAGCCGGAGCTGTATTCCGAACAAAACAAAATAACGGCGCCCAGAACTATAAGTATCAGGGTGGTGTTCAGCGCTATTACCGTATGGGTGGAGCGCTTTCTCCTGTTCTCAAGCGAAAAAACGTTACGGAACAGCTGGCTGAGATGGATATTTCCGGCTTTCAGCGGAACAGCCAGGTCGGCAAACACGGCATAGCCCAGGCTGCCCAAAAAAACCAGCAGAGAAAGCACCGAGCAAAAATAAATGTCGCCGCAGAAATGCGTAAAGCCGGTCCCTTTCCCGTAAATGGGGCCCATGAGGTCTATGCCGGCGTTACAGAAACTCATTACGGAATGAAACAGGGCATACCATACAGAGCGGCAAGAAAAGCCCAGTTCGGGCATGGCGGCAAATCTGAAAAAATACAGCGCTGCCCCGGCGCCCTCCACGCAAAGGGTGAATATGACAGTATTTTTGGCAAGCCTGTGCATTCCGGCAAGGTGGGTCTCGCCGTTGGACTCCATAATATGCACTGCGGAGGCGATCCCTAACCGTTTCCCCATGAGCAGCGCTACGACGACCGCTACGGTCATATAGCCTAAGGCGCCTATCTGCACCAGCAAAAGAATGATAAGCTGCCCCCAAAAAGTGTAGGTCAAGCCGGTATCGGAAACCGTGAGGCCGGTGATACAGACTGCGCTGGTAGAGGTAAATGCGGCATCCACAAGGTTGTGCGTTCCATCGATCCTGCTTACAGGCAGGCTCAGCAGGAGAGCGCCTACCGATATCACCGTAACAAAGCTGAAAGCGAAAGCCGTAGCGGTGCCGCGTATATGGTGCGTTCTTTTGGAAACATTTCTTTTATAATATTTCCCCGAAAACAGACTGCGCAGAGCCCTGAAAAAAAACGCCATGGCTCACAGCCTCTCCCTGATAAAGAATCTGCTCACGTCGGCCTTGAGGGTCCCGGGCATGAGTATCAGCACAGTATCGCGCTCCTCAAAGACCGTGGCGGCCTGCGGGATGACGGAGGTCTCGTTGCGGAGAATGGATATAATAAGCACCCCCTTGGGGAGCCCCAGATCTATGATGGAAACGCCCTTTGCGGGAGAATCTTCTTCTATTTCTATCTGCACCACTTCTATGTTGCCGTTCTGAAGGGCGGTCACCGGGATCATGGGGCTGGAATCTATCT
>JAGDAG010000162.1 GCA_017959625.1 Abditibacteriota bacterium
AAAAAGTGATACGGATATGCTCCCGGGTGCCGGAAAAGCCGGCGGAGACCTTTCAGGAAGCGGTGCAGGCCCTGCTGTTCGCCCATATAGTGAACACCTGGGAAGACGACGTGAACGCCAATTCCCTGGGGCGCCTGGACCAGATACTTTATCCCTATTACGAACGCGACGTAAAAAACGGCGTCCTCACGGAGGAAGAAGCCTTTGAGACCGTGTGCTGCCTGTGGATAAAGCTTTACCGGGATTACGACGTGCAGCAGTCCTACGTTGGCGGCACGGATGCGGAGGGAAGGAGCATGGTGAACCCTCTGTCGTATATCATGCTGGACGCCACGGAGGCCCTGGATTTCGTGCGGTGCCTTTCGGTACGTTTTTCCTCCGCCACGGAAAAGGCTTTTCTGCAGAGGGCGCTGGAGGTGACGGCCCGGGTGGGAAAAGGAGTGCCCTTTTACTTCAATGACGACGTGATGATCCCGGCTCTTGAAAGCAAGGGCATACCCCATGAGGACGCCTGCGGATATACCCAGATAGGCTGTGTGGAGACCGTGATACCGGGCAAGTCCAACCCCCACGCGGTCAGCGGCCAGGTTAACCTGCTGAAGGCCCTGGAATACGTTTTCTGCCGGGGCTGCCGCATGCTGCAGCCGGGGCTCCGGGCAGGCCTGGACACGGGGCCCCTCGAGGCTCTGGACACCTACGAAAAGTTTTACGCGGCGGTGACGGAGCAGATGGCCCGTATGTTCGATCTGTGCTGCTCAAAAATAAAGAAATTTTCCGACGCCGACTGCGTGAACGCCCCGGCTCCGTATAAATCCCTGCTCACGGAGGGCTGTCTCGGGAAGGGGCTGGATATCAACGCCCGGGGGGCCCTGTATGACTATTATCAGGTGTGCGTCTGCGGCGTACCCAACCTGGCGGATTCCCTGAACGCGGTAAAAAAGTTTGTTTACGAAGACAAACGCTATACCCTTTCGCAGCTGGCCGATATCCTTCGGGCCGACTTTCCCGATGAAGCCGTGCGGGCGGAATTCATCAACAAGGCGCCGAAATTCGGCAACGACATCCCCGAGGCGGACCGGCTTGCCGCCGCCGTAACGGACGCCGCCTGCGATATGCTGGAAGAGTGCTCGGAAAAATACGGCATCTCCTTCCACGCCCAGCCCTTCACCTTTTTGTGGATGATCGACCACGGGCATACCACCGGCGCGTCCCCCGACGGGAGGTGCAAGGGGGATCCTCTGGCCTACAGCTGTTCCGCCATGCAGGGGCGGGACCACAGCGGCCTTACGGCGCTCTTGAATTCCATTTCGTCCCTGCCGGCAAAAAAGGCTCCGGGCACCGTGTCCGCCATAGTGGAGACGGACCCCAAGCTGTTCTCCGAAAGGAACATAGGGCTTATGACCGACGTGCTCGCCGCCGCAGGGAAAAACGGGCTCTGCAACGTGCAGTTCAACATAGTTGACGCCGAGACCCTTATCGACGCCCAAAAGCATCCCGAGCATTACAACAATCTGGCGGTCCGCGTCTCCGGCTTCAGCCAGAAATTCAATCTGCTGGGCGCCGAGCTGCAGGACCATATCATCGGAAGGACCAAGCACCGGTGTCTGTAAAGGGTATCATAACGAATATTTCCCGGGCCTCGGTTCACGACGGCCCGGGGATCCGCACCGTGGTGTATTTCAAGGGCTGAGGGCTGCGGTGCCGCTGGTGCCATAACCCCGAGACCCAAAGCGCCGCAAACGAGATCATATACTCCCCGGTCAAGTGCATCCGCTGCGGGCGCTGCATAGAAGTATGCCCGGAGTATCACAGGGTAAAAAACGGCGCCATGGAATTCCTGCGGGCCGGGTGCAGCGGCTGCGGGCGCTGCGCCGAAGCGTGCCCCTCCGGCGCCCTTTCCTCCGCCGGCAGAGAAGAAACAGCCGAAAACGTGGTGAAGGAGGTCCTGAAGGACCGGCGCTTTTATG
>JAGDAG010000163.1 GCA_017959625.1 Abditibacteriota bacterium
ATATTCACGTTCTCGCCGAGTTCCTCGCCGGAGAGGGCATACAGCTCGGCTTCGTTGGTGACGTTGATGTCCGCGAAAGCGGCGCAGCAGCACGCCCACAGGCAGACGGCCAAAACAAGCAGCCTGCCGAATAATGCATTTTTCATAATTGCTCCTTTTCCGGCGCAGCCCATGCGGCCGGAATCATATTATCCGTTTATACTATATCTTATATTATATCACATTACGCCGGTGAATATATAGTTCCCACAAAAAAAACGGAGGCTTTGAGCCTCCGGCTGAAAAAAAAACCTGCGCGCTGTTTCAATCGCCGCCGATACAGGCGCGGATATACGGGATAAGCTTTTCCGCCCACTGCTCCGCAAGGGGCTTCGGGCTCCCGGCGTCCCCATGGAACCGCGGAAAAAAACCGCCGGTTTCAAACGAAAAGATGCGGACCGCGGCGCCGTTTTCACCCTCCTGCAGCAGCGCGGCCCGGAAGCCGCCTTTGCCCAGCTGCAGCGCCACGTCCTGCGCCGCAGTGCTCCCGTCACCGGCGGAGGCAAAAGCCGCGGGCACTCCGAATTCGGCGTAAAGCAGGTCTGCCAGCCGGGGAAGGGCGCTGTTTGTTCCGCCGCAGGGCTTCCATCTCACGCCGTCGGTAAGGGAGGCCATGGCCGGGCTCCCGTTCATGAGATAAGGGCCGGAGGGGCCGGATACTCCGGCGCATATGAACACCTCTCCAACTCCCACGTTTTCTATCACCTTTTCGGCCACGGTCTTTTTGCCCTTCTCCGCCCGCAGTTCTATCCTGTACCGGCCGCCGGCAGGAACCGGGACGTATTCGCCAAAGATACCGGCGTCCCTATTGAGCTTCAGGGGCCTGAAGCCTTTGGAAAAGCCCCTGCCGTCAAGGCTTATGCCGTCGATCCTGAAGGACAGCCTGTCGCAGGGGACGTTCACCGCCCCGGAAAAGAATATCACGCCGCCGTTTCTGCTTCTCCGCTGGAACACCTGATACTGTTTCGGGGAAAACACCGCGATATCGTCGTCGTAAAAGGTCTCGGGCAGCATGTCAAGGGTGAGGCAGGAAGAGCCCTGCGTTTCCACGCCGGGCTCCGTTCCGCCGAAGCCGCTTGCCGCTGCCGGGCAGCAGGCAGAAAAAAACGCCGCAAGGCCGCAAAACAGCGGCAAAAAACGCAGGAGCGTTTTCATCATCGGCCGATGCAGGCGCGGATATACGGGATAAGCTTTTCCGCCCACAGCCTGCCGTGTTCCCGCAGGCCCTCGGGGCTCAGGTGGACCCCCTTGCCGTCGTAATCCCGCATTTTGCCTGTAAGGGTATCCGTGTCCGGCCCTTCCAGGGCGATCCCCAGATCCCACAGGGCTTTATGCACGTTGCGGATGGGGCCGGAAGCGGCCTCTTCGTTGTTGTAGGAGACCTGAGCCACGAACCAGGGCACGTACCAGCCCGCGTCCTTTCTGGAGGCCTGTATGATGCCGATCATATCCGTAAGGGCTGCGTTGAACTCCCTGCCGTAATCGGCTTCGCCCTGATGCCACAGCACCGCCCGGAAGCCGCCGGGCCCCAGGTCCCGGACCCTGCCTATGAAGTGCCGGTACAGCATCCAGTCCGGCTTCCAGTGGATTATGGCGGAGCCGCCGTGGCCCGCGGAGGCTATCCCTACGGGAACGTTGAATTCTTTGTATATGAGGTCTCCCAGAGAGGGATAATAGCTGCCTCCGGAGCTGCCTTCGTGGACGCCGGGCATAGGGCCCTCGGCCTTCCGCCAGGTCACGCCGTCGGTAGCGGACACCATGCCGCTCTCCTGCTCCGCGAAGAACTGCCCCCAGTTGGTGGAGTTGGACTGGCCGGCGCCCACGAACACCTCGCCTACGCCCACGTGTTCAAGGGTCTTTTCCCACAAGGGCCTGCCCTTTTCCAGGGCTTCTATATCAACCCGGTACCAGCCTCCGGCGGGACAGGAGACCTTTTGGCAGAAAAAGCCGTCCTTCACCTTGATGGCTTTGCGGCCCGTATCCACCTTTTTCCCTCTCAGGTCTTTGCCGGTGATCCGGTAACGGATGCTGTCGCAGCCCGCAGGGACCCTGCCGCTGAAAAGAACGGGGCCGGAAAGCCTGTCCCGGCGCTGGAACACCTGCCAGTCGCAGGGGCTGGCCAGGTCGAACTCCGGCAGCTCCATGGCGGGGAGCCCCAGCCTGTAGGCGGTCTCCGTCTCCTTCACCGAAGCGGGCACGAAGAAGAAGCGCAGGCTCTTTTCCTGCCCGGGCTCCAGATCCAGCCGGGCTATGCGGGCGCTGTAGGAATAGGGCTCCCACAGGGAGGCGCCCTCGACGCCCACTACCGCATGCTCCAGGACCCATTTGACAGCGTCGGCCCGGAAGCCGCCCCGGTTCTCGGTGACAGGCTTCCAGTCGGCTTCTATGCACCGGACCCTGCCGGAGAAGGCCATGATATAATTGACCGGGGCGGCGGAGGTGTTTTTGGCCCGGACGGTGAAGTGGTCGTCCTTCATCTCAAACACCGCCGTCCCCAGAGACGGGGTTGTACAGATTACGCTGGAGCCGTCAAGGGAAACCGAAGCCGGCGCGTCCTCGTCCAGCAGGCCGGCAGAGGCGGTAAAGAAGCAGGGACGGTATTCCTTTATCCAGCCGTAATATCGTTCCTGCTCCATGAACTGGGTCCGCCGGACGGTAAGACCGGAAAGACAGCCGCCCGAAGCGCTGAAATCGGCGGTGTAGTTCGAGCCTTCCACTCTCAGGTCGCCGTTTTCCCGCTGAGTAAAAGTCTGGGCTCCGAGAAGCACCGGGCACAGCAACAGCGCAAGTATCAGAGCGTATTTCACAGATGCGCCTCCCCAAGCCTTATTTGTCTATGCAGGCGTGGACGTAGGGTATCACCTTCTCCGCCCACAGGGCCGCGTGGGCCCGGAGCCCCTTGGGGCTCATATGGATGCCTCTTCCTCCATAGTCCCTGTTGTCGCCGGTGAGAACGTCGGTATCGGGGCCCTCCAGGGCGATACCTTCATCCCAGAGCTGCTGGTGGGCGGCCCGGATAAGAGGATAGGATGCCTGCTCCGGATTTTGATAGCTCACCTTGGCCACGAACCAGGGAAAACGCCAGCCCGCGTCGTAGTTGGAAGACTTGATGATGGCGGTCATATTCAGCACTGAAACCTCGGTGGGGGTGTCCACGTTGGCCTCTCCCTGGTGCCACAGCACCGCCCGGAAACCGTTTTTGCCCAGCTGCTTTACCCTGGTCATAAAAAAGTTGTAGAGGGTAAAATTCACGGCCCAGGCTTCTATGGAGGAGCCGCCGTGGCCCGTGGAGGCTATGCCTATGGGCACTCCGAATTCCGCATAGAGCAGGTCTCCCAGGGTGGGATAATAGCTGCCTCCGTCGCTGCCGTCTTGGACTC